>JALYPE010000786.1 GCA_030856525.1 Pseudomonadota bacterium
GTTTCAGTGCCTCAAACAGCGCCATCCGCAGTGCGAAATCGACGTGCTGGCCCCCGAGTGGAGCCGGCCCATTCTTGAGCGCATGCCCGAAGTGCGTCAGGCCTTGAGCTTTCCGCTCGGTCACGGCGTGCTGGAGTTGGCGACGCGGCGGCGTATCGGCAAATCCCTGGCCGGTCAGTACGATCAGGCGATCCTGCTGCCCAACTCCCTGAAGTCGGCGCTGGTGCCGTTCTTCGCCGGCATCCCGAAACGCACGGGCTGGCGTGGCGAGTTTCGCTATGGCCTGCTCAATGACGTGCGCACGCTGGATAAAGAACGTTACCCGCTGATGATCGAGCGCTTCATGGCCCTGGCGTATGAGCCCGGTCTCGAGCTGCCGAAGCCCTATCCGCGGCCGACCCTGCAGATCGACCCGGTGACCCGCGAAGCGGCATTGGCGAAATTCGGCCTGAGCCTCGATCGTCCGGTCCTGGCAGTGTGCCCCGGCGCAGAATTTGGCGAGTCCAAACGCTGGCCGTCCGAGCACTACGCTCAGGTCGCCGAAGCGAAAATTCGCGAAGGCTGGCAAGTCTGGCTGTTCGGTTCGAAAAACGATCACGCCGTCGGCGAAGACATTCGCGCGCGGCTGATCCCGGGTTTGCGTGAAGAATCAGCGAACCTCAGCGGCGGCACTTCCCTCGCCGAGGCCATCGACCTGCTGTCCTGCGCCGACTCGGTGGTGTCCAACGACTCCGGGCTGATGCACGTCGCTGCCGCGTTGAACCGCCCATTGGTGGCAGTGTACGGTTCCACGTCGCCAGGCTTCACCCCGCCGCTGGCCGAGCATGTCGAGATCGTTCGCCTGGGCATCGAATGCAGCCCATGCTTCGATCGCACGTGCCGGTTCGGTCATTACAACTGCCTGCGCCAGCTCATGCCGCAAGCGGTCAACGAAGCCTTGCAGCGGTTGCAGGGCACTGTGGTCGAGGTCCAATAGCTTGCGGGTTCTGTTGATCAAGACGTCCTCGCTGGGCGACGTGATTCACGCGCTTCCGGCGCTGACCGACGCGGCCCGGGCGATCCCCGGGATCACATTCGACTGGGTCGTGGAAGAAGGCTTTGCCGAAATCCCGACCTGGCATCCCGCCGTCGGCAAAGTCATTCCGGTCGCCATCCGGCGCTGGCGCAAGAACCTCTGGCAAACCTTCAAGAGCGGCGAATGGAAGCGCTTCAAGCAAAGCGTTCGCGCCACCAAATATGACCTGGTGATTGACGCCCAAGGTTTGCTCAAAAGCGCCTGGCTGACGCGCTACGTCAAAGCCCCGGTGGCCGGCCTCGACAAAAATTCGGCGCGCGAGCCGATGGCTGCACGTTTTTATAATCGTCGCCTGGCGGTCGGCCGTGGGCAGCACGCGGTGGAGCGAGTGCGTCAGCTGTTTGCCATCGCCCTCGGTTACGACTTGCCAAGAGGCCTGGGCGACTACGGCCTCAACGTCGAGCGCCTGGTGGAATTGCCGCGCAAAAATCCGTACGTGTTATTCCTGCACGGCACCACGTGGGACACCAAACACTGGCCCGAAGCCTACTGGCGTGAACTGGCCGAGCGAGTCGGCTATCTGGGCGTAGGCGTCAAGCTGGCCTGGGGCAATCCGGCCGAGAAGGCTCGGGCTGAGCGCATCGCCAAGGACATGCGCCACGTCGAAGTGCTGCCGAAACTGAATCTGGCGGGCGTCGGCAAAGTGCTCGCCGGCGCGCAGGCTTGCGTCGCGGTAGACACCGGCCTGGGTCATCTTGCCGCTGCGCTCGACGTGCCGACCCTGTCACTTTTCGGTCCCACCAATCCTGGCCTGACCGGTGCGTATGGCAAGGCGCAGATCCACATCGCCAGCGATTGGCCATGTGCGCCGTGCCTGCAAAAGAAATGCATCTATCAACCGACGGCCGAAGATGCCCGTCAGTTCGACCTGAAACGCGAGTGGCCACTGTGCTTCACGCGTCTGAATCCCGAGCGTGTCGCGACCCGACTGAGCACGTTGTTACTGGCTGAGGAGCTGCGCTGATGCAATTGGCATTCGTCTTGTACAAGTACTTTCCGTTTGGTGGCCTGCAGCGTGATTTCATGCGCATCGCTCTGGAATGTCAGCAGCGCGGCCACCAGATTCGTGTTTATACCTTGATCTGGGAAGGCGACGTCCCGCCGGGTTTCGAAGTGCTGGTGGCGCCAGTGAAAGCCTTCTTCAATCACCGCCGCAACGAGAAGCTCAGCGAGTGGATGGCGGCTGACCTGGCCAAGCGTCCGGTGGACCGTCTGATCGGTTTCAACAAGATGCCGGGCCTCGACGTTTACTACGCCGCCGATGGTTGCTTCGAGGACAAGGCGCAGAACCTGCGCAACTCGCTGTACCGGCGCTGGGGCCGCTATCGGCATTTCGCCGAGTACGAGCGTGCGGTGTTCGCCAGAAACGCGAAGACCGAGATATTGATGATTTCCGAAGTACAGCAGCCGCTGTTCATCAAGCATTACGACACGCCGCTGGAGCGCTTTCATCTGCTGCCGCCGGGCATCTCTCAGGATCGCCGCGCGCCGCCCAATGCCGCTGAGATTCGCGCGGATTTCCGCCGCGAATTCAGCCTTGAAAACGATGACCTGTTGCTGGTGCAGATCGGCTCCGGGTTCAAGACCAAAGGCGTCGATCGCAGCCTCAAGGCACTGGCCGCATTGCCCGCTGATCTGAAGAACCGCACCCGGCTGTTTATAATTGGCCAGGACGACCCCAAGTTATTCCAGATGCAGAGCGCCACGCTGGGTCTGGGTGACAGCGTCACGTTCCTCAAGGGCCGTAGCGACATCCCGCGTTTTCTGCTCGGAGCCGATCTGCTGATCCACCCGGCGTACAACGAAAATACCGGGACCGTGCTGCTGGAAGCCTTGGTGGCCGGGCTGCCGGTACTGGTCAGCGCGGTCTGTGGTTACGCTCATTACATCGCCGAGGCCGATGCCGGCCTGGTGCTGGATGATCCATTCGATCAGGTGCAATTGACGCACTACCTGACCGGCATGTTGAACGATGCAACGGCCCGCGCGGCCTGGAGCCGCAATGGTCTGGCCTTTGCCGACACGGCCGACCTCTACAGCATGCCGCAACACGCGGCTGATGTGATTCTGGCGGAGCACGCTTAATGAAGTTGATGCTGACTGAACCGTTCAAAAGCCTTTGGGCCGGACGCGACCCGTTCGCCGAAGTCGAAAGTCTCAAGGGCGAGGTTTACCGGGAACTGGAAGCGCGCCGCACCTTGCGTACTGAAGTGAACGGCCATGGTTTTTTCGTAAAGATTCACCATGGCATAGGCTGGCGCGAGATCTTCAAGAACCTGCTGACGGCCAAGTTGCCGGTGCTCGGCGCGGGCCAGGAATGGGCCGCCATTCAGCGCCTGCAGGAAGTCGGCGTACCGACCATGACCGCCGTCGCTTACGGCGAGAAGGGGGCCAACCCGGCGGACCATGATTCGTTCATCATCACCGAAGAATTGGCGCCCACCATCAGTCTTGAAGATTTTTGTATGAATTGGCCCGCGCAACCTCCCGAGCCGACACTCAAACGGGCGCTGATTGCCGAAGTCGCACGCATGACCGGCATGATGCACCGTGCCGGGGTCAATCACCGCGATTGCTACATTTGCCACTTCCTGTTGCACACCGACAAACCGGTGGCCGCCAACGACTTGAAGCTGTCGGTCATCGACCTCCATCGCGCCCAGACCCGGCCGACGATTACCCCGCGCTGGCGGAACAAGGACCTGGCAGCGCTGTACTTTTCCGCGATGGATATCGGCTTGACCCGACGCGACAAGATGCGTTTCCTCAAGGGCTATTTTCAGCGCCCCCTGCGCCAGATTCTGGGCGAGGAAAGCGGTTTGCTGGTGTGGCTGGAAAGCAAGGCCGACAAGCTCTACGACCGTAAGCAGCGCTACGGGAATGCGCTCTGATGTCGGGTTGGAAACTGGAGCCCGCCTACAGCGATCTGGCTGGCGATTTCGGTAGCCTGGACGCGGTGTTCTCCCTGCAAGGCGAGCGTTTGACGCGTGATCCGTTGTCCGAAGTCATCCGTGTGCAGCGCAATGGCGTGAACTATTACGTCAAGCGCTACGTGGGCGCCGGTAAAGGCCTGCGTCGGTATCTGGGCAAACCCCGGGTGAAAGCCGAGTGGCAGAATCTCAAACGTTTCGCCAAGTGGGGCATCCCCACTGCCGAAGTGGTGGCCTGGGGCCTGGAACGGCGCGGCGCGACCTACGATCGGGGGGCGATGATCACCCGTGAATTGCCGCATACCGAAGATCTGTCGGCCCTGGCCGAACGACACGATCCGAAACTGGCGGACCGCGCCTGGGTCGACACTGTCAGTCGTCAGCTGGCCCGCTATACCCGGATCATGCACGACCACCGCTTCACCCATAACGATCTGAAGTGGCGCAACTTGCTGATCGACGATCATGCGCGGCTGTTCCTGATCGACTGCCCCAACGGTGATTTCTGGCGCGGTTTCTGGCTTAGATACCGCATCACCAAAGACCTCGCCTGCCTCGACAAGGTTGCCAAATATCAGTTGTCGGCCACTCAGCGCCTGCGTTTTTACCTGCAATACCGGCAACAGCCCCGGCTCGATGCCGCGGATAAAAAGCGCATTCGTCATGTGCTGAGATTTTTCGAGGGTCGCGAATGACAGATTTTCTCGCCGCTGAAGACCGTGCGCTGCTTGAGCGCAATGGCCTCGGTACCTTTGACGCGCTGTGGGCCAGGGAGCTCGACGTAGTGGACGAGCCCAACAGCGTGCGCGGTGGCTGGAGCAGCGTGTCCCGGCTGGACCTGGAGGGGCAGGGGTTCTACCTCAAGCGCCAAAGCAATTACCAGATGCATACGTTGCATGCGCCGTTGGGTGAGCCGAGTTTCGCCCGTGAGTTTCGCAACATCAGTCGCTACGAAAAGCTCGGCATTCCGGCGCTGAAGGCGTCGTACTTCGGAGAACGCAAGGTCGATGGTGAAGTCCGGGCGATTTTGCTGACGCGCGCGCTCGACGGCTGGGATGACCTGGATTCGCTGTTGCAGCGCTGGTCGGATCTGAGCGCGGCGCAGCAGTCGGCGATCCTGCAGGCCTGTGGCCGGCTGGCCCGGCGTCTGCACGGTGCGCGGCAGGTTCACGGCTGCTTTTATCCCAAACACATTTTTCTTCAGGTTGCTGACGCCGGTTACGTCGCTCAGCTGATTGACCTGGAAAAAACCCGGCCTCTGCTGTTCGGTCAGCGTGATCGGGTCAAGGATCTGGAGCCTTTGACGCGGCGTGCGCCAGAGTGGAATGAAGCGCACTTGCGCGAGTTACTCGCGGCCTACCTCGAGCAGCCACAAGACGCTTCGCTGATCGACGGCTGGCTGACGCGCCTGACCGCGCGGCGCAGTTACAAGGGTGCTAACTGATGCGATTGTCCGAACTGAAAAACGCCGGCCGGCAACCTGAGCTGCCCCTGAACATTGCCCTCGCCGATGCGGCCGGGCCTGCCGATTTGCAACTGCTGAGTCTGTTGCGGGTGTTGCCGGGCCAGCGTTATGTTGGCGCCGGCATCTGGCGCGGTCGCCCGGTACTGGCCAAGTTGTTGGTGGGCAGCAAGGCTGCTCGGCATTTTCAACGCGAGCTCGGCGGCGTGCGCTTGCTCGCGGCGCAGGGGTTGACCACGCCGCAGCTGTTGGCCGACGGTTTGAAGGATGGCGAGGGCGGCTGGCTACTGTTCGATTTTCTGGAAAATGCCGAAAGCCTCGGGGATGCCTGGCAACAGGTCGAGCACTTGCCGATGCTGGCGGATGAGCAATCGGCGGTGTTGGCCGATGCGCTGGGCGCGGTCGGGCAAATGCATCGCAAGGGCCTGTGGCAGGAGGACCTGCACCTGGACAATCTGCTGCGCCAGAGCGGTCGACTGTACCTGATTGACGGTGCCGGTATCCGGGGCGAAACGCCCGGCCAGCCGTTGTCGCGCCAGAAAGTGCTGGAAAATCTCGGAGTGTTTTTCGCCCAGCTACCCAAGTCCCTGGCGCCCTTCACCGAAGAATTACTGGTGTATTACCTGTTGAGCAATGGCGAACATGCGTTGCCCATGGAGGCGTTGCAAAAGCAGATCGACAAGGTCCGCGCCTGGCGCCTCAAGGATTATCTGGACAAGGCCGGTCGCGACTGTACGTTGTTCAGCGTTCAGCGCGGGCCGTTCGGTCTGCGCGCGACCCGCCGCGATGAAGAGGCCGCGATGCTGCGGGTGCTGGAACAGGCCGATGCGTTGCTCGAACATGGCCACTTGTACAAGACCGGTGGCACGGCCAGTGTCGGCAAGGTCGAGGTCGGCACTCGCACGTTGCTGATCAAACGCTACAACATCAAAGGGTTCACTCATTGGCTCAAGCGTTTCTGGCGTCCAAGCCGAGCGTGGCATTCCTGGCGCGAAGGTCATCGGTTGGCGTTCCTGGGTGTTGCTACGCCCAAACCCCTGGCGGTGCTCGAGAAACGCTTCCTTGGATTGCGCAGTCGGGCTTATCTGGTGACCGAGCACTTGTCTGGTCCAGATGTCATCGCGCGTTTCGCGCCCTACGTTCAGCGGGGCGATGCGCCCGAAGCCGAGCTGGCGGCCCTGGATCACTTGTTCGCCGAGCTGATTCGCGAGCGGATCAGCCACGGCGACTTCAAGGGCCACAACCTGTTCTGGCAAGACGATCACTGGGTGCTGATCGATCTCGACTCGATGTGTCAGCACGGCTCCGTCAGCAGCTTTGCCCCGGCCTACGCCCGAGATCGGGCGCGCTTCATGCGAAACTGGCCTTCAGACAGTGCGCTGTATCAGGTGATTGATCAGCGATTGCCCAGGGATATTTCCAGCGCCGCCGGAGCCGGTCCGGCGAGCGGACAAGGTTTAGTGAAACGTCCTACATGATTTTCGGAGCCCATGAACTGTGCCCTGAATAAGCCCGATGCTAGTTTGCCCTGACGTTCTCGGAGGGCAAATTTTGACTATAAAAGCAGCGGTTATCCTCGGTGTGTGTTTATTG
>JALYPE010000814.1 GCA_030856525.1 Pseudomonadota bacterium
CCGCTAACCTGGGCCCGATGAGCCGCAAGATGAAGGACAACGAGCTGCAAGCCTTCGAAACCAAATACGGCTACAAGCCAACCGCTATCCCGGTTGCCGTGGACGCCCTGGCGGTATTCGTACACAAGGACAACCCGATCAAGGGTCTGACCATGGAACAAGTCGACGCGATCTTCTCTTCGACGCGTCTGTGCGGCGGTAAAGCCGACGTGAAAACCTGGGGTGATCTGGGTGTGACTGGCGATCTGGCGAACAAGCCGGTGCAACTGTTCGGTCGTAACTCGGTATCGGGCACTTACGGCTACTTCAAAGAAGAAGCCCTGTGCAAAGGCGACTTCAAGGCCAACGTGAACGAACAACCAGGTTCTGCTTCGGTTGTGCAATCGATCAGCTCTTCGCTGAACGGCGTAGGTTACTCGGGCATCGGTTACAAGACCGCTAGCGTGAAGACAGTGGCTCTGGCCAAGAAAGGCAGCACTGAGTTCATCGAAGACACCGAAGAAAACGCCCTGAACGGCAAGTACCCGCTGTCGCGTTTCCTCTACGTTTACGTCAACAAGGCTCCGAACAAGCCTCTGGCTCCGCTGGAAGCCGAGTTCATCAAGCTGGTCCTGTCCAAGCAAGGTCAGGAAGTTGTAGTGAAAGACGGCTACATCCCGCTGCCAGCCAAAGTCGCTGCCAAAGCACTGGCTGACCTGGGCCTGCAAGAAGGCGGCAGCGTAGTAAAGAAGTAAAACCCTAGGTCCGGGTTAACCCCCGGATCTATGTGGAAACATGGCTTGTGTGGTGAGGGGATTTATCCCCGTTCGGCTGCGAAGCAGTCGTCATTCGGTCGACGCTAGAGTGCGGAGGCTGATTATGGGGTGCGTCGCTAACCAACGGGGCGGTGCTACGTTTCGCTGAATCCCCTCGCCACAGAGTCGTGTTGCCACAACCCCGAATTCTCAATCCGCTGCCTGTCCATACACGCGGCGGATTTGTCGCGTCACTGCACTGTCATCTTTCTGTCATACAGGATCGCTAGGGTGTGCGCATGAATGATCTGGCCAATGCTCCCATGACTACAAATCCCCCCAAGCGAATTGATTTCAATACGCCTGAGTTGCAACGCAAGCGCCGTATTCGCGCGCTTAAGGATCGCTTCACGCGCTGGTACGTCCTGATTGGCGGCCTCGCAGTGCTGGCGGCAATTACCCTGATCTTCTTCTTCCTCGCCTACGTGGTAGCACCCCTGTTTAAAGGTGCCGACCTGGAAGTGCAGGACGCCATCGCGCCTTCATGGATGCAGGATGCCGGCAAGCCGTTGATGATTTCCCTGGAAGAACAGAATCAGGTCGCCATGCGCGTGTCCGACAAGGGCCAGGCACTGTTCTTTGATATCGACAGCGGCGCTGAACTCAAGCGCGTCGATCTGCCGATGCCAGCCGGTTCCAGCGTTACCGCCATCGGCAAAGATCAACCGGGCCAACCGCTGGTGGCGGTGGGTTTTTCCAACGGTCAGGCGCTGGTGTTCCGTCACACCTATAAAGTCTCCTATCCGGACGGCAAGAAAACCATTTCACCGGCGATCGAATACCCGTACGGCGAGGCGCCGATTGCGCTCAACGAGGCCGGTGGTCCGCTGGAGCACGTCAGTCTCAACGCTACCGATTCGACCCTGATGCTGGTCGGTTCAACCGGTTCGCAACTCAATGTTCTGTCGCTCACCAGCGAAGAGAACATGATGACCGGCGAAGTGACCAACGAGCAGAAGCGCATTGATTTGCCGCAGATGACCGAGCCGGTGAAGAACATCTTCGTCGACCCGCGCCAACAGTGGCTGTACGTGATCAATGGCCGTGCTCAGGCCGACGTATTCAGCCTGCGCGACAAGAGTTTGAACGGTCGCTACAAATTGCTCGAGAACGGCGATGACCAGATCACTGCCAGTGCTCAGCTGGTGGGCGGCATCTCGTTGATTCTCGGCAATTCCAAGGGCGGTCTGGCCCAGTGGTTCATGGCGCGTGACGCGGATGGCGAATCGCGTTTGAAGCAGATCCGCACCTTCCAGATGGGCACTACGCCAATCATCGAAATCTCTGCAGAAGAGCGCCGCAAAGGTTTCGTCGCGCTGGACGCGTCCGGCAAGCTCGGCGTGTTCCACAGCACCGCTCACCGCACGCTGCTGGTAGATGAAGT
The DNA here is from genome assembly GCA_030856525.1 of Pseudomonadota bacterium. GTDB lineage: Bacteria > Pseudomonadota > Gammaproteobacteria > Pseudomonadales > Pseudomonadaceae > Aquipseudomonas. The sequence continues at coordinate 2,179 of JALYPE010000814.1, forward strand.
GGTCGATGGACAGGGCCTGTTTGGTCTGTCGCCACGGGCCAACCGGATCATCGTGGAGCAGGGCGGCAAGCTGCAACCGTTGCTGCTGGAGAACCCGCACCCGGAAGTTTCCTGGAGCGCGCTGTGGAGCAAGGTCTGGTACGAAAACTACGACGAGCCTAAATACGTCTGGCAATCGACCGCCGCCAACACCGATTTCGAACCCAAGATGAGCCTGGCACCACTGACCTTCGGTACGCTGAAGGCCGCGTTCTACGCCATGCTGCTGGCCGCGCCACTGGCTGTTGCCGCCGCCATCTACACCGCTTACTTCATGGCTCCGAGCCTGCGCCGCAAGGTCAAGCCGGTCATCGAATTGATGGAAGCGATGCCGACGGTGATCCTCGGTTTCTTCGCGGGCCTGTTCCTCGCGCCGTACGTCGAAGGGCATCTGCCGGGCATCTTCAGCCTGTTGATGTTGTTGCCGATCGGGATTCTGGTAGCTGGTTTCATCTTCAGTCGCCTGCCTGAATCGATTCGCCTGAGAGTGCCTGAGGGCTGGGAAAGCGCGATTCTGATCCCGGTTATCCTGTTCATCGGTTGGCTCTCGCTGTACATGAGCCCTTACATGGAAAACTGGTTCTTCGGCGGCGACATGCGTATGTGGATTTCCCACGACCTGGGCATCACTTACGACCAGCGCAACGCACTGGTGGTGGGGCTGGCCATGGGCTTTGCGGTGATCCCGAACATCTACTCGATTGCCGAAGACGCCGTATTCAGTGTGCCGCGTGGCTTGACCCTCGGTTCCCTGGCGCTGGGTGCCACACCGTGGCAGACCATGACGCGGGTGGTGATCCTCACCGCCAGCCCGGGTATTTTCTCGGCGCTGATGATCGGCATGGGCCGTGCGGTCGGGGAAACCATGATCGTGCTGATGGCCACCGGCAACACCCCGGTCATGGAAATGAACCTGTTCGAAGGTCTGCGTACGCTGGCCGCCAACGTCGCGGTGGAAATGCCCGAATCGGAAGTCGGCGGCAGCCACTACCGCGTGCTGTTCCTCTCGGCGCTGGTGCTGCTGATGTTCACCTTCGTCATGAACACCCTCGCAGAACTGATTCGTCAGCGCCTGCGCAAGAAATACTCGTCGCTTTAAGAAAGGTAGAAGTCTGTGAAACAGAACTCCCTGAACGGATGGTTCAAGAGCGGCGCCCCGGGCGTCTGGATCAGCGGTGGCGCGGTGTCCATCTCGGTCATCATGACCATTGGCCTGCTGGCAGTGATTGCCGTGCGCGGTCTGGGTCATTTCTGGCCGGCGGATCTGGTGCATGCCAGCTACAACGTGCCGGGCCAAGCCAATCACCTGGTCATCGGTGAAGTGGTACAGAAGGAAGAAGTGCCCCGCGAGCGCCTGAAAAGCGCGGGCCTGCCGGTGCCCGATCAGGGCCCGGAGTTCATGACCCGCGAGCTGATCAAGGTCGGCAACCGTGACCTGAACGGCAACGACTTCACCTGGATCGTCGGCGAATGGCTGACCAATCAGACGACGCCGCCGGAATTGATGGCCATCGAACGCCGCGAGTGGGGTAACTTCTACGGTTACCTGGTCAACGTCAAAGAGAGTGGCAAAGTCATCGCTGAAGGTGAAGCGGCGTGGCCGGAACTGCAGGCCCGTGTCGCTCGCGTCAACGAGCTCGCTGCCCAACTCAAGACCCTGGAGAAGGTCGACATCGGCGCCATCAACGCCGGGCTCGAACGCATCCGTTTGCAGGGGCGCAAGCTGGAGCTCTCCGGCGGACTCAACGCCGCTGCTCAAGCAGACATGGACGCCGATCGCGCTGAACTGAACGCTCGCTATCAGGACATCGAAGCGCGCCTGGCCGATCTGCATGCGCAGTTCAACCGCGACAGCCTCACCGCCCGCGATGCCAACGGCAAGGAAGTGGTGATTGAAATCGGCAAAGTGGTTCACGCTTTCCAGCCGAACGCGATGGGCACATTCACCAAGATCCGCTTCTACTTCAGCAAGGTCTGGGAATTCCTCAGCGACGATCCGCGAGAAGCGAACACTGAAGGCGGGATCTTCCCGGCCATCTTCGGCACCGTGATGATGACGTTGATCATGGCGATGATCGTGACGCCGTTCGGCGTACTGGCAGCGGTTTACCTGCGCGAGTACGCCAAACAGAACGCATTGACCCGGATCATCCGCATTGCGGTGAACAACCTGGCCGGGGTGCCGGCGATCGTTTACGGCGTGTTCGGCCTGGGCTTCTTCGTGTACGTGCTGGGCGGCTCGGTTGACCGGCTGTTCTTCCCTGAAGCACTGCCGGCACCGACCTTCGGTACGCCGGGCCTGCTCTGGGCCTCGCTGACGCTGGCGCTGCTGGCAGTGCCGGTGGTGATCGTGGCCACGGAAGAAGGCCTGGCGCGCATTCCTCGCACTGTGCGTGAGGGCTCGCTGGCGCTGGGTGCGACCAAAGCGGAAACCTTGTGGAAGATCGTGCTGCCAATGGCCAGCCCGGCGATGATGACCGGCATGATTCTCGCTGTGGCGCGTGCCGCGGGTGAAGTGGCGCCGCTGATGCTGGTGGGCGTGGTGAAACTGGCGCCGTCGCTGCCGCTGGATGGCAATTACCCGTACCTTCACCTTGACCAGAAGATCATGCACCTGGGCTTCCATATTTATGATGTCGGGTTCCAGAGCCCTAACGTCGAAGCCGCGCGGCCGCTGGTGTACGCCACGGCGTTCCTGCTGGTGCTGGTGATCGCGACGCTGAACCTGTCGGCCGTCTACATCCGAAATCACCTGCGCGAAAAGTACAAAGCGCTGGATAGCTAACGTTGTAGGAGCGAGCTTGCTCGCAAAAAAGGTACATCCGACACATTCTCTGTGCCTGACCTGACCTGCCATCGCGAGCAAGCTCGCTCCTACAGCAAGAATTGTCTAACCGCAGGCCTTGGCCAGTGGCAACCGAACCAAATTTGTCAGCACAGGGGAGCCTCCCATGCAGCACGAAACTCACACCCACGGCATCAACATGTCGGCCTTGGGTCGCGACAAGCAGAGCCTGAACCTTGAGCAGGAAACCGTGGCCATCGAAGTGCCGGGCCTGAACCTGTTCTACGGCGACAAACAAGCGCTGTACGACGTCAGCCTGAACATTCCGAAACAGCGCGTGACCGCTTTCATCGGCCCGTCGGGCTGCGGCAAATCAACGCTATTGCGTACGTTCAACCGCATGAACGATCTGGTCGACGGCTGCCGCGTTGAAGGCGCGATCAATCTTTATGGCAGCAACATCTACCGCAA
>JALYPE010000832.1 GCA_030856525.1 Pseudomonadota bacterium
AACACGCTGAAGATTGATCGCTCGTTCATCCAGGACATTCCCGGAGCGACTCAGGACATGGAAATCGTCCAGGCGATTATCGCCATGGCCCACACCCTCAATCTGAGAGTTGCCACGGAAGGTGTCGAAACGCTCGAGCAGTTCGAGTTTCTAGAGCGCAACGGCTGCGATTTCGTCCAGGGCTACCTGCTCAGCCGACCCGTGCCGCTGGCAGAAATACCCTCGGCACTGATCGACATCAATCTGCGTAAACCCCTCCGCCCGGTCAGTCTGTTGAGTCTGGCTGGCGGTACAGCTGCACTAACGTTGACGGGTCCTTTTGCAAAAAGCCCTGGCCTCCATGCAGGCGCATCAGTTGTGCGGCCAATCCGCTGATGGGTGTGGCCGAACCTTGTTCACGGGAAAATTTCACTGCGCTATCTAGGTCCTTGAGCAAGGTGCGCACATGCCATTTCACCGGGTCGAACTGACTGCGTGCCATTTGCGGGGCGAGGATCTGCAAGGGTTTTGAATCCGCAAAGCCACCTGCCAGCGCTTCGGCGATCAGCCCGGCTTCAACGCCGGAACGTTCGGCCAAGGCCACCACTTCCGCAATCACCAGCGCATTGCAGGCAACGATCATCTGATTGCAGGCCTTGGTCACCTGGCCGGCGCCAACGCCGCCCATGTGCGTGACGCGCTGACCGAGTGCCAGTAACGCCGGCTTCACACGCTCAAGATCGGCCGCATCGCCACCGACCATGATCGCCAGGCTCCCCGCCTCGGCGCCGACCACGCCGCCAGACACCGGCGCATCAAGCCAGCTCATGCCGGTTTGACTGACGAGCTGCGCGGACATTTCCCGCGTGGCGGTCGGCTCAAGGCTGGAAAAATCCACCAGCAACTGGCCGCTTTCCGCACCTTCGGCAACCCCACCCGAACCGAACACCACCTCACGCACCACCGCAGTGTCGGCCAGACATAACATCACCACGTCGGCGTGCTGGCACAGCTCGGCCGGCGTGGCGACTTGCCGCGCGCCCGCTTCAACCAAGGGCGCGCATTTGTCCGGGTTGCGGTTCCACACCGTCAACGGATAGCCCGCAGCCAATAAACGCTGGCACATCGGCAGTCCCATCAGACCGATTCCGGCAAATCCCAACGAAGGTATGGTTGACATCATTTCGCCTCCTTTTGATTAAAGATCGCTGAATAGTGGCCGATTCATCGAGACCAAGGAAAGGATTCCCCCAAGTGACATCCAGGCTCAGGCCCTGACGCTCGGGCCAAACACTCGCTGAAAACAGACGCGAGACCCTATCCGTGACGGTTCGACGACACAGGTCGCCGGCCTCCCAGTCCAGGTACATGGCGCACAATGACCTCCAAAAACAATCCGGCCACCGCGATACCCGACCTGACATTCAGCCCAGCGGCGAACAGCCCCTCAACGTCAAAACCGCCAAGCCCGGCGCGTCCGTTGGCCAGCCAGCAATACCTGTACTTCACCGAAACCAACACTGACCGCATCCTCGACAACCTCGACGGGCTGCGCGACATGGTGTTCCCGCGGCCGGCCCATCTGGAAGGCGACAGCGAGCAGCACAGTGCTCAGGAATTCCCGTCGGTGTGCTTGATCGGCCTGGGTCGCTGCGGTTCGAACATTGCGCTGGACGTCGCCGAACTGGTGTACAACGCCCGCAAGTTCTACCTCAACGAATTCAACAACGAAGACCGCTCTTCGGCAGACAAACATTACGCCGAAAAAGGCTACAGCCCGGCCCAGTGGATTCGCAACAACTTGCGCCTGGGTTCGAACAAGGCTGCCAAACCGGTGTTTCTCGTAGAACCCCTGGTGATGCTCGGCGACCTCGACAAGGACATCGCCGGGCGCATCCGATTCTCTCGCAAGGGCGAAAAAAGCGGTTTTCTGCGCGACTACAGCAAGATGAAAATCATGGACTTGTCGGAGGTTCACGCCGGTGGCGCCGGTAACGCGCCGATCCTCGGCCAGTACCTGGCGAAGATTATCCTGAACAAGGACACCCAGCGTTTTTCCAGCCCGGACTGGAAGATGATTCACTCGTACCTGATCGACAGCTGCGGGATCAAGGCCAACCAGTCGCGCTTGTATTTCTCGATTTTCAGTGCCGGAGGCGGTACCGGTTCGGGCATGGCTTCGGAATTTGGCCTGGCCCAGCAACATTCGTACATGAACAAAACGTTCGACACCAAACCGATGGATGAACACGACGGCAAAAGCGGTCACTCCTTCGTCTTCGAACCGATCTTCACCAGCGGCATCTGCGTGCTGCCGAACATCTCCGATCACCGTAGCGAAATGTCCGAGGCGCTGCACATCAACGCTGGACGCCTGCTGTGTAAATACCTGTCGGAAGAGTGGGACTTCTCCTACAACTTCGCCAACGAAGACAGCAGCGAGGCCAGCGTCATGGGTCGTATCCGCCCGTGGAACGCGATGATGCTGATCTCCAACGACATCATGCGGTACGCCGAAGAAAGCGATGACGGCAACATCCAGAACATCGATGTCAACGCGATGGAAAAGCACGCCAACCAATACATCTCACAACAGATCTTCAACATTCTGACAGCGCAGGCAGTCACGACTGACTACGACCAGAACTATTTCCGTCGCGCCGGCATCGACATCGGCGAAACCATCCGCCTCGATGCCAATGACCTGTTCATGAGTCTGGCCGGACCAGTGGCGATTGCCTACGCCGAGTCCGTCGTGCCGGAAACTCCGCCGCCGAGCAATGACAAGTTCAAGGTCTTCGAGAAAGAGCCACAGCGCCTGAACATCGATGACCTGTTCTTCCGCTCGATCGATTTGCCGCACTTCAATAAAGTGACTCAGGCGATCGAAGGCATCAGCCTGTTGCCGATTGAATCCAAGCGTTATCGCGCCTCGCTGGAGCAATACAAGAATTCCGGTTATGACGCGGCCGCGTTGCACGACCTGCACTTCTTCAAGAACTGCTCATCGGTGGTGTCGATCGTTTCGCTGCCCAAAGACTACAAGCTGTCCTACATGGACTTGAACCGGTTGAAGACGCACCTCAACAGCCTGTTCCCAAACACTACGCTCAAGCGTTATGCGCTGGTGATCGGCGCGTCGGCCAACTTGTCGCTGACCACGTTGATTGCCAAAAGCCCTTGCCTGTCGGACGATTTCCTGACGTTGATCGTGGCGTTCATCAAGCGCTGCTTCGCGAAAACGCCGTACCGCTTCGATGACACGCTGGACAACTCGATCCTGGACTTCATCATCAATGAAGACTTCGATGAAGACCGGATCGACGAATTACTCAACGAGTTCGAAAACCCGGCGAAGATCCTGGATACCAACTGGTACGCGATCAAACCAATGTACGAGAAGAAGTACCGGGAGTTGATCAACGACAAGGATAAGTTTGTCTCGATTAATGACATTCGCTTGTCGCGTGATTGCGTAAAGAAATCGATCAAATACCTGCGCGAGATTTACCGTCATCGCATTGGCAAGACCAAGGTTATTTCTTTGAATAACCATACGGGTAAGACCTTTACTGTCTGACACCGCGTCGCGGCTGATCGCTGGCAAGCCAGCTCCTACAGGGTGTTCGCGAAACTTGTGTTCCACACCGCGATTTGTTGGAGCTGGCTTGCCAGCGATGCGGCCTCAAATCCACTGCAAATCCAACATCTGGAAACAATTAAGCAGCCTATTGGCTGCTTGATGAACTGTGCCCGTTACGTTTACGTCACCGTTATGCCAATCGGGCCTGTGGCCTTTCTCCACGGCAACGTGCCATCACGCTACTCGCCTACACACTTTCCCGTGATAACCGTCGGCACCAAATCAGTGCGGTCGTCATTTCGTCGCCCTTTCCTGGATCAGGATCCACGGCGAAACCACAACTGCCCACAACTCTGGATCGCGCTCGAGGAGATCCAGCGCCCGCGTTTCAGACAGCTTGACCACTTCGTCGGCAGCCAGCCAGGCAGCGACTTTATGACCGTCGCCCATGGCCACTGCCTCGGCGGCTGCAATTAAATCGAGAGCCGGATCGACCCATAACAGGGCACCCTTGGCAAAGAACGGTTCGAGCTCTTTCCAGGTAATTGATGCGGTCTCGCCAAGCAGCTTGGCATAGAGGGTGCTAGGTTCTTGAGTCATGGGTCCTGTCCGGAGAAGAAATCGACGTGAATGATAACGTCGGTGGTCCGCCAGAAAAACCCGGATGCAATTGAGTCACCGATTGAGAAGCGCAGGAAAGCCAAGGATTGCTGACAGGTCGCCTGTAACCCCGCCGCTATTCTGTCTTTTTCTTTCAAATACGCGACACCCTCAGGTTTTGCCCCCCGGCGCCAGCTTCCCAGGCTAACAATCGGCGCTCTACACTGTACCGGTACAGTTGCCGGGGGCATTTTCCGGAGGATATCCAAGATATCTGACCCGGTTCTGCTGCTAAGGCGCCAGGACTATAAAAACTACAACAGTAAGAGTGGAGCACTATGACTAAGGCTACTAAGCAGATTTCCAAACTGTTTGCCGCTATGGTTCTGGCAGGGGTTGCCAGCCATTCGTTCGCAGCTGACACCATCAAGATCGGCATCGCCGGCCCTAAAACCGGTCCTGTAGCCCAATACGGCGACATGCAGTTCAGTGGCGCAAAAATGGCCATCGAGCAAATCAACGCCAAGGGCGGCGTCGACGGCAAGAAACTCGAAGCCGTTGAATACGACGATGCCTGTGATCCGAAACAAGCCGTGGCTGTTGCGAACAAAGTCGTCAACGACGGCGTCAAGTTCGTGGTCGGTCACCTGTGCTCCAGCTCCACTCAACCGGCTTCGGACATTTACGAAGACGAAGGCGTGATCATGATCACTCCGGCTGCTACCAGCCCGGACATCACCTCCCGTGGTTACAAAATGGTCTTCCGTACCATCGGTCTGGACAGCGCCCAGGGCCCTGCCGCCGGTAACTACATTGCCGATCACGTCAAACCGAAAATCGTTGCTGTGCTGCACGACAAGCAACAATACGGTGAAGGCATCGCTACGGCCGTCAAGCAAACGCTTGAGACCAAAGGCACCAAGGTTGCCGTGTTCGAAGGCATCAACGCCGGCGACAAGGATTTCTCCTCGATCATTCAGAAACTCAAGCAAGCCAATGTCGACTTCGTTTACTACGGCGGCTACCACCCTGAGCTGGGTCTGATCCTGCGTCAGGCTGATGAAAAAGGCCTGAAAGCCAAGTTCATGGGTCCGGAAGGCGTGGGTAACGACTCGATCTCGCAGATCGCTCAGAAGGCCTCCGAAGGTCTGCTGGTGACCCTGCCGAAATCCTTCGACCAGGATCCGGCCAACATTGCCTTGGCTGACGCATTCAAAGCCAAGAAAGAAGATCCGAGCGGTCCGTTCGTGTTCCCGTCCTACTCGGCGGTAACCGTGATTGCAGAAGGCATCAAGGCTGCGAAGAGTGAAGACACCGCGAAAGTGGCTGAAGCCATTCATGCCGGTACCTTCAAGACCCCGACTGGCGACCTGAGCTTCGATGCCAAGGGCGACCTGAAAGACTTCAAATTTGTGGTTTACGAGTGGCACTTCGGCAAACCTAAAACTGAAGCTTCGCCTCAGTAAGGCCTTGCCTGACTGACTGCCAATAAAGCCCACGGCGTGCCGTGGGCTTTATTTTACGAACGTATTGGGCCGTGCTGGCGTGATCCGCCAGTCTCCCCACCTGAAAATCTCAAAACCGTCATCAGCGGTTCGCTGGCAAACCTCGCGTTCGAAGTGGGTGCAGATCCACGGGGCTCGAGCAGGAAAATGACTCCACCAGTGAAATGCGTATCAGGTTTTTAGGAGCGCTGTAATGCCTGACATCTATCACTTCCTCCAACAGCTGGTTAATGGCCTGACCATTGGCAGCACGTATGCCCTGATTGCCATCGGCTATACGATGGTTTACGGCATCATTGGAATGATCAACTTCGCCCACGGCGAGGTGTACATGATCGGCTCTTACGTGGCCTTCATCGCCATCGCCGGGCTGGCCATGCTGGGACTCGACAGCGTGCCGCTGTTGATTACCGCTGCTTTCATCGCGACCATCGTCGTGACCAGTGCCTACGGTTACAGCATCGAACGCGTCGCCTACCGCCCCTTGCGCGGCAGTAACCGTCTGATCCCGCTGATTTCCGCCATCGGCATGTCGATTTTCCTGCAGAACACGGTTCTGCTGGCGCAAGACTCCAAGGACAAATCCATCGCCAACCTGATCCCCGGCAATTTTACCTTCGGGCCAGGTGGTGCACAGGAAGTGCTGATTTCCTACATGCAAATCGTGGTATTCGTGGTGACCTTCGTCGCCATGCTCGGCCTGACAATGTTCATCTCCCGCTCTCGCCTGGGACGTGCCTGCCGCGCCTGCGCCGAAGACATCAAGATGGCCAACCTGCTGGGTATCAATACCAACAACATCATTGCCCTGACCTTCGTCATCGGTGCCGCATTGGCAGCCATCGCGGCCGTCCTGTTGAGCATGCAATACGGTGTGATCAACCCGAACGCCGGGTTCCTCGTAGGACTCAAGGCGTTCACCGCAGCAGTACTGGGCGGAATCGGCAGCATCCCCGGCGCCATGCTCGGCGGGCTGGTATTAGGGGTGGCGGAAGCCTTTGGTGCCGATATCTTCGGCGACCAGTACAAGGACGTCGTGGCTTTCGGCTTGTTGGTTCTGGTTCTGTTGTTCCGGCCGACCGGCATCCTGGGCCGTCCGGAGGTTGAAAAAGTATGACTAGGAATCTGAAACAGGCACTGTTCAGTGCCTTGCTGGTGTGGGCCGTGGCTTACCCGGTACTGGGTCTGAAACTGACCATCGTCGGCATCCACCTGGAAGTGCACGGCACCAGCAGTGCCACACTGATCACGATCGCGGTGTGCTCGGTGCTGATGTTTTTGCGGGTGCTGTTTGACCAGCAGATCAGCTCGGCCTGGCGTTCCTCGCCCAACATGCCGTTGATCCCGGCCAAGGCCAGCAACTTCCTGACCCTGCCAAACACTCAGCGCTGGATCATTATTGCGCTGGTTGCCGGCGCGCTGGTGTGGCCGTTCTTCGGTTCTCGCGGTGCGGTGGATATCGCCACGCTGGTGCTGATCTACGTGATGCTCGGCCTTGGCCTGAACATCGTGGTCGGCCTCGCCGGTCTGCTCGATCTGGGTTACGTCGGTTTTTATGCCGTCGGGGCGTACAGCTATGCATTGCTGTCGCACTATCTGGGTCTGGGTTTCTGGATCTGTCTGCCAATCGCCGGCCTGATGGCGGCCACGTTCGGCTTCCTGCTGGGCTTCCCGGTGCTGCGTCTGCGCGGCGACTACCTGGCGATCGTGACCCTGGGCTTCGGTGAAATCATCCGTCTGTTCCTGCGTAACCTCACCGATATCACGGGTGGCCCCAACGGCATCAGCAACATCGAGAAACCGACGTTCTTCGGACTCACCTTCGAGCGTAAAGCGGCCGAAGGCATGCAGACGTTCCACGAGTATTTCGGCCTGGCCTACAACTCGATCAACAAGGTGATTTTCCTCTACCTGGTTGCACTGTTGCTGGCCCTGGCGGCACTGTTCGTGATCAACCGTTTGCTGCGCATGCCGATCGGCCGGGCGTGGGAAGCGTTGCGTGAAGACGAGATCGCCTGCCGGGCACTGGGGCTCAATCCTACAGTGATCAAGCTGTCGGCTTTCACCCTGGGCGCCGCCTTCGCCGGTTTCGCCGGCAGCTTCTTCGCCGCCCGTCAGGGTCTGGTAACGCCGGAGTCCTTCACCTTCATCGAGTCGGCGATCATTCTCGCCATCGTCGTATTGGGTGGCATGGGCTCGCAACTGGGCGTGATCCTGGCTGCCGTGGTGATGATCCTGTTGCCTGAAATGATGCGTGAGTTCAGTGAGTACCGCATGTTGATGTTCGGCGCCTTGATGGTGCTGATGATGATCTGGCGTCCTCAAGGCCTGCTGCCTATGCAACGTCCACACATGGAGCTGCGTAAATGAGTCGCGAGATCCTTAAAGTCGAAAATCTGAGCATGCGCTTCGGCGGCTTGCTGGCGGTCAACGGCGTCGCCCTGACCGTCAAGGAAAAACAGGTCGTTGCACTGATCGGCCCTAACGGTGCCGGCAAGACCACCGTGTTCAACTGCCTGACCGGTTTCTACAAGCCGAGTGGTGGCAGCATCCTGCTGGACGGCGAGCCGATCGAGGGTCTGCCCGGCCACAAGATTGCCCTCAAAGGCGTGGTGCGTACATTCCAGAACGTGCGGCTGTTCAAAGACATGACGGCGGTCGAGAACCTGTTGATCGCGCAGCACCGTCACCTGAACACCAACTTCCTGTCCGGTCTGTTCAAGACGCCGAATTTCCGCAAGAGTGAGCGCGAGGCGATGGAATTCGCCGAGTACTGGCTCGACAAGGTCAACCTCACGGCGTTCGCCAACCGTCCGGCCGGCACGCTGGCCTACGGTCAGCAACGTCGTCTGGAAATCGCCCGCTGCATGATGACCCGTCCGCGGATCCTCATGCTCGACGAACCGGCCGCCGGCCTGAACCCAAAGGAAACCGAGGACCTCAAGGCGCTGATCAGCATGTTGCGCGAAGAGCACAACGTTACCGTGTTGCTGATCGAACACGACATGAAGCTGGTCATGAGCATTTCCGACCACATCGTCGTGATCAACCAGGGCACACCGTTGGCAGACGGCACGCCGGAACAGATCCGCGACAATCCTGAAGTGATCAAAGCCTACCTGGGGGAAGCGTAAATGCTGCAATTCGAAAACGTTTCCACCTTCTACGGCAAGATCCAGGCCCTGCACGACGTCAATGTCGAAGTCCGTCAGGGCGAAATCGTCACGCTGATCGGCGCTAACGGCGCCGGCAAGTCGACCTTGCTGATGACGCTGTGCGGTTCGCCGCAAGCCCACAGCGGCAGCATCCGTTACATGGGTGAAGAGCTTGTCGGCCTGGACTCGTCGCAGATCATGCGCAAAAGCATCGCGGTCGTGCCAGAGGGTCGTCGAGTATTCGCTCGCCTGACCGTCGAAGAAAACCTCGCCATGGGCGGATTTTTCACTGACAAGGGCGACTATCAGGAACAGATGGACAAGGTTCTCGAACTTTTCCCACGCCTGAAAGAACGCTTTGCCCAACGCGGCGGCACCATGTCCGGCGGCGAACAGCAAATGCTCGCCATTGGCCGTGCGCTGATGAGCAAGCCGAAGCTGCTGCTGCTCGACGAGCCATCGCTGGGCTTGGCACCGATCATCATCCAGCAGATTTTCGACATCATCGAACAGCTGCGCAAGGACGGTGTGACGGTGTTCCTGGTCGAGCAGAACGCCAACCAGGCGCTGAAAATCGCTGACCGCGCGTACGTTCTGGAGAACGGCCGCGTGGTGATGCAAGGCACGGGCGAGTCGCTACTGACTGATCCGAAAGTGCGCGAAGCGTATCTGGGTGGTTGAGGCATTGTAGTAAAGACAAAACGGCCTTCGGGCCGTTTTTTTATGCGCGTCCACAACCCCGAGAACACTCAAACCCCCGTAGGAGCTGGCTTGCCAGCGATAGCAGCGTGTCATTCAACGTATTTGTTGAATGCTAGAACGTGATCGCCAGCAAGCCGGCTCCTACGCAGGCGCCATGTCAGAGTTTGTCCAACGCCTCCCCGCTGCGCTTGAACCACCCAATCAGATAATCCGCCAATACCTGCGTGCGTTTCGGCAACCCGCCTTGATACGGGTGCACCAGGTACATCGGCATGGTCCGCGTCTGATAATCACGCAGGAGCCAGCGCAATCGCCCGTCAGCCAGTTCCGTTTGCAGCAGGTACGAGGGTAATCGCGCGATGCCGGCACCGGCCAGTGCAGCTTTCTTCAACAGGCTGTAATGGTTGCTGGCGAACGGCCCTGACACCCTCACCCGCACCAGTTCGTGTTGCTGGTGATAAAGCCATTCTTCACGCCCGCTGTAGTGGCTGTTTAGCAGGCAGCGATGCTCGGCCAGGTCGTGCGGGCTGGATGGCTCGTCGTACTGCTCAAGATACGCGGGGCTGGCGCAGGTCATTTCATGCCAGGCCAGCAGCGGCTTGGCCACGAGTCGCTCGTCATTGCCAACCTCCGAGCGCACCGCCAGATCAAAGCCGTCGCGGGACAAGTCGCGAAAGCTGTTGGCGAGGTCGAGTTCGATCTGTACGTCGGGGTATTGCCGGGAAAACTCCAGCAACAAACCGTCAAAGAAAGTTTCCCCCAGTGAGACCGGAACCGTCATACGCACCGGCCCGGCCATGTCGTCTTTCAATCGTGCCAATGCCTGACGCGCCCTTTCCACTTGGACTACAAGCGCCTGTGCTTGTGGCAGCAAAGCCGCTCCCGCTGCGGTGAGGCTGAGTCGGCGGGTGGTCCGTTGCAGCAAGACGACAGAGAACCGTGCTTCCAACAGACTGATGCGTTTTGATAGCTGGCCCTTGCTGCAACCCAACTGCTGCGCCGCCAGGGTGAAACTGCCAGCGTCGATCAGCACAGCGAACGCCGCCAGGTCATCCATCTCGCTCATGGGATTGTTTCCATTTGAAAACCAAAGGTTGCCCATTAGTGCGCTTATCCGCAGAAAAAATCACCCTAGACTGACCACTCGTTCAACCACTCGAGGAACAGCAAGATGAAGATTCTTTTGATCGGCGCCACAGGCACCATCGGCTCAGCCATCGACAAAGAGCTTTCCGAACGCCATGAGATCATCCGCATCGGCCGCAATAGCGGGGACTATCGGGTGGATATCAGTGACAGCGCTTCGATTCGTAAACTATTCGAGCAGACGGGCAAGTTCGATGCGCTGATCTGCGCGGCAGGTAACGTGACCTTTGCGCCACTGGGCGAAATGACTGAAGACAGTTTTGCGCTGGGGCTGAAAGACAAGCTGATGGGCCAAGTCAATTTGCTGCTGATAGGGCGGGAATTTGCCAACGATGGCGGCTCGTTCACCTTCACCACCGGCGTACTCAGTCATGACCCGATTCGCACTGGCGCCTCGGCAGCGCTGGTCAATGGCGCCATCGACAGCTTCGTGCATGCTGCGGCAACTGAGCTGCCTCGCGGCCTTCGCGTTAACTCGGTGAGTCCGACGGTATTGCTCGAAGCCATGGGCAAGTACGCACCGTACTTCCGCGGCTACAAACCGGTTCCGGCAGCCGATGTGGCGTTGGCCTACGCGAAAAGTGTCGAGGGCCTGCAGACGGGTCAGACCTTTCACGTCGGCTGACCCACTACCCTCTGTAGGAGCGAGCTCGCTCGCGATGGGCTTAAACGATGGACGAGGGCGTCCGGATGAACGCGGGGCCTTGAAGTCTTTCGCGAGCAAGCTCGCTCCTACAGGTTATGCGGTGTGCCCGATCGATAGTCGACGGGGGTTGTGATGAACGACCAGGCTCAGTAACGTGGCGGCACTTGTCAGGAGAGCCAAAGATGCGTGTTGCCCGTTCCTTAGTCCTTGTTACCCTGCTGCCGCTGTTCGCTGCCTGTCAGTTGTTTGATAGCCAGCGCGACAGCGCCTCGCATGTGGGCCAGACCCGCCTGCAGGGTCAGTTGACCGCCGCCGACGGCAAGTTGCTGTTCCAGCCGTGCAGCGAGCAGCGCAGCTATGTGGTCAACGACACCGGTGGCACCAGCGTTTTGCAAGAGGCCGCGACCCTGGCC
>JALYPE010000842.1 GCA_030856525.1 Pseudomonadota bacterium
CTTTCAGGATGTCGGTCACTTTTTCAACGCGAGCGTCGCTCAGCATCGAGATGTGAACCAGGCCGTCCTTGCCAGGCAGGATGTTGACGAATGCGCCGAAGTCGACGATGCGCTCAACCTTGCCGACGTAGATCTTGCCGATCTCGGCCTCGGCAGTGATGCCCAGAACGCGCTGACGTGCTGCTTCAGCCGCTTCCTTGGTTTCGCCGAAGATCTTGATCGAGCCGTCGTCTTCGATGTCGATCGAAGCCTTGGTCTCTTCACAGATCGCACGGATGGTCGCGCCGCCTTTACCGATGACATCACGGATTTTGTCGGTGTCGATTTTCATCGCGATCATGGTCGGTGCGTTTTCCGACAGTTCGGTACGCGACTGGCCAATGATCTGGTTCATCTGACCAAGAATGTTCAGGCGCGCTTCAAGGGCTTGGCCCAAAGCGATTTCCATGATTTCTTCGGTGATGCCTTTGATCTTGATGTCCATCTGCAGCGCGGTAACACCTTTTGCGGTACCCGCTACTTTGAAGTCCATGTCGCCGAGGTGGTCTTCGTCACCCAGGATGTCGGTCAGGATGGCGAATTTCTCGCCTTCTTTAACCAGCCCCATGGCAATACCGGCAACCGGTGCCTTCATTGGAACGCCGGCATCCATCAGCGCCAGGGAAGCGCCGCAGACCGAAGCCATCGAGCTCGAACCGTTGGATTCGGTGATTTCCGACACAACACGAATGGTGTACGGGAACACGTCAGCGGCAGGCAACATGGCTGCAATCGAACGACGGGCCAGGCGGCCGTGACCGATTTCGCGACGGCCAGCGCCACCCATGCGACCACACTCACCTACCGAGAACGGCGGGAAGTTGTAGTGCAGCATGAACGGGTCTTTTTTCTCGCCTTCCAGGGTGTCCAGCAGCTGCGCGTCACGGGCGGTGCCCAGTGTTGCAACGACCAGCGCCTGGGTTTCGCCACGGGTGAACAGCGCCGAACCGTGAGTCTTTGGCAGAACGCCGACTTCAATGTTCAACGGGCGTACGGTCTTGGTGTCGCGACCGTCGATACGCGGCTTGCCGTTTACGATGTTTTCGCGAACGGTGCGGTATTCGATTTCACCGAAGGCAGCTTTGACTTCGCTGGAAGAAGGCTGGCCTTCTTCACCGGAAAGCTTGGCAACCACTTGATCCTTCAACTCGCCCAGGCGAGCGTAACGGTCGGCCTTGACGGTGATGGCGTAAGCCTGGGAGATCGCGTCGCCGAACTCGGCACGGATTGCGCCCAGCAGTGCGGTGGCTTCCGGCTGTGGAGCCCAGGTCCAGGTTGGCTTGGCAGCTTCGGCAGCCAGTTCCTTAACAGCGTTGATCACGACCTGGAACTCGTCGTGAGCAAACAGTACCGCGCCCAGCATCTGGTCTTCGGTCAGCTCTTTGGCTTCCGATTCAACCATCAGCACGGCTTCCGACGTACCGGCAACGACCATGTCCAGGCTCGATGCTTTCTGTTGTTCGTAAGTCGGGTTCAGCAGGTAGCCGGTGCTTTCGTGGAACGCAACGCGGGCAGCGCCGATCGGGCCATCGAAAGGAATGCCGGAGATGGCCAGGGCAGCCGAAGTACCGATCATCGCAGCGATGTCCGGATCGGTTTTCTTGCTGGTGGAAACGACGGTGCAGACAACCTGCACTTCGTTCATGAAGCCTTCTGGGAACAGCGGACGGATCGGACGGTCGATCAGTCGGGAAGTCAGGGTTTCTTTCTCGGAAGGACGGCCTTCGCGCTTGAAGAAACCACCAGGGATCTTACCGGCAGCGTAAGTCTTTTCCTGGTAGTGAACGGAAAGAGGGAAGAAGCCTTTGCTTGGGTCAGCGGTTTTGGCGCCAACAACGGTCACCAGTACGGTGACGTCATCATCAACGGTAACCAGCACTGCGCCGGAGGCTTGACGGGCGATACGGCCTGTCTCGAGGGTAACGGTCGACTGACCGAACTGGAATTTTTTGATAACCGGGTTCACGGTGTCCTACCTTCTTTGTGGCTCTTGGGGAACTTGTCTTCTTGCGAAATTCTTGGGCAATGTCGGGAATCGGCCCAACGCCTGTCCAGGGTAAAACCTGTATCCAGATAAAACTTGAGGCTGGGAGCCTGCCATGCGCCAGCGGGAAACCCGCTGACGCACAGCAAACAACCAACCTCATAGCGCAATCGCTGATTAGCGACGCAGACCCAGGCGACCGATCAGAGCGCTGTAACGGCTCACGTCTTTGCCTTTCAGGTAGTCCAGCAGCTTGCGACGCTGGTTTACCATGCGGATCAGACCACGACGGGAGTGGTGATCTTTACCGTTGGCCTTGAAGTGACCTTGCAGTTTGTTGATGTTGTGGGTCAGCAGTGCAACTTGCACTTCTGGCGAACCAGTGTCACCAACAGCTTGCTGATAGTCAGCAACGATTTGTGCTTTTTCTTGAACGTCGAGAGCCATGAGGCAATCCTTTTATCAGGAAACTGTTTCAGAAAAACAGTTTCAACAGGCCAGGGACAAATCCCTGTATCTATAAATGAGTAGTGACCGTGCCTGTTGACAGCCACCCTCGCCAGCCTGCTTTGACACAGACTGGTTTCGGTCATTCCGACCGAATCAGTCGACGCGGCGCGATGCGCCCGTCTTCGCTCACTTCACCGATACCGATGAAGCGACCGTTGTGATCCTGTACCCGTACCATGCCGAACTTCGGTGCGTCCGGGGCTCGCACCGGCTGGCCGTTAAGCCAGTAGAACGAGCTGTGCTCCGAGAACTGCAACAATGGCCAGTCCAGCAACCCGCTGTCCGATGGCATCAGGAAGCGATCAACCGCTTCGTTGCCGCCTTCGGCATGGACCGCTTCCAGCTCTTCCAGCGTTACCGTCTGCGCCAGCGTGAAAGGCCCAGCCTGGGTACGTCGCAATTGAGCAACGTAAGCGCCACAACCGAGTTGCTCACCAATATCTTCCACCAGGGTGCGGATATAGGTGCCTTTGCTGCAATCCACCGCGAGCCGCGCAGTATCACCTTCGAAGGCCAGCAATTCCAAGCGCGCAATAGTAACAGAACGCGGTTCGCGCTCCACTACTTCGCCTGCACGCGCCAACTTGTACAGTGGCTGGCCATCACGCTTGAGAGCCGAGTACATGGGCGGTATCTGGCTGATTTGACCGCGGAATTTCGGCAGCACGGCTTCAACATCGACACGACCAACGGTCACCGGACGTTCCTGTAAAACCTCACCCTCGGCATCTGCCGTGGTGGTGGTCTTGCCCAGTTGCGCCAGGGTCTCGTAACCCTTGTCGGAGTCGAGCAGGTACTGCGAAAACTTGGTGGCCTCACCGAAGCACAGCGGCAACACACCGGTGGCCAGCGGATCGAGGCTGCCGGTGTGCCCGGCTTTTTCGGCGTTCAGCAACCAGCGAACCTTCTGCAACGCGGCGTTGGAGGTGAACCCCAACGGCTTGTCGAGCAGGATGATGCCGCTGACGTTACGACGGATACGTTTGACCTGAGCCACCGATTACTCCTTGGTGTCTTCGGCTTCTGCCGCAACCGGGTGCTGATTGTCTTCAGCGACTGCACGCTCGATCAGGGCCGACAGATGCGCACCACGCACGACACTTTCGTCGTAGTGGAAATGCAACTGAGGAACGCTGCGCAACTTCATTTCGCGGGCCAACTGCATGCGCAGGAAACCGGCGGCCGAGTTGAGCACCTTGATGCTTTGCGCGATGTCTTCGGCGCTGTCCTGACCCATGACGGTGATGAAGATCTTGGCGTGACCAACGTCACGGCTGACTTCAACAGCGGTAATGGTGACCAGGCCGACGCGCGGGTCTTTGACTTCACGACGGATCAGTTGTGCCAGCTCACGCTGCATCTGATCGCCGATACGTTGGGTACGGCTGTATTCTTTTGCCATGTCTTGTTACCTGTTACTGCCCGACGGTGAAACCCGTCGGGTCTGAAAGCGGCAAACGCCCGGCCTGACAAAAGCCAGACCGGGCGTTGCGTTTAGAGTCCTGACAAGGCGCCGCGCACTTTCATGCAACGGCCCCGAGTGGCCCTTGAAGTGCGCGAGTTAGAGGCTGCGAGCAACCTGAACCTTCTCGTAGACTTCGATTTTGTCGCCAGGCTTAACGTCGTTGTAGCTCTTGACGCCGATACCGCATTCCATGCCGGCACGCACTTCGGAAGCGTCATCCTTGAAGCGGCGCAGGGATTCCAGCTCGCCTTCAAAGATAACGATGTCTTCACGCAGTACACGGATTGGACGGTTACGGTGCACAACACCTTCGATAACCATGCAACCGGCGATCGCGCCGAATTTCGGCGAGCGGAACACATCACGCACCTCGGCAACACCCAGGATGTTCTCCCGGACATCGCTGCCAAGCATGCCGGTGAGGGCCTTCTTGACGTCTTCGATGATGTCATAGATGACGTTGTAGTAACGCATGTCCAGGCCTTCCTGCTCGACGATCTTGCGAGCGCCAGCATCGGCACGCACGTTGAAACCGAACAGTACAGCGTTGGAAGCCAGTGCCAGGTTGGCGTCGGATTCGGTGATACCACCGACACCGCCACCGACAACGCGCACTTGCACTTCGTCGTTACCCAGGCCGTTCAAGGCGCCGTTCAACGCTTCGAGAGAACCACGGACGTCAGATTTGAGGACGATATTGAGCGTCTTCTTCTCTGCCTGGCCCATGTTTTCGAAGATGTTTTCCAGCTTGCCGGCGTGAGCACGAGCCAGTTTGACTTCGCGGAACTTGCCTTGGCGGAACAGAGCCACTTCACGGGCTTTCTTCTCGTCCGACAGCACGCTCATCTCGTCGCCAGCGTCCGGGGTACCGTCCAGGCCGAGGATCTCGACAGGGATGGAAGGACCGGCTTCCTTGATTGGCTTGCCGTTCTCGTCGAGCATGGCACGTACACGGCCATAGTTCGAACCGACCAGCACCATGTCGCCTTGGCGCAGGGTACCGTCTTGAACCAGGACGGTTGCAACCGGGCCGCGACCTTTGTCGAGACGCGATTCAACCACAACACCGCGACCTGGAGCCGATGGGGTTGCCTTGAGTTCAAGTACTTCGGCTTGCAGCAGGACCGCTTCGAGCAGTTCGTCTACACCAGTACCGACTTTCGCCGAAACCGAAACGAACGGCGTATCACCGCCCCACTCTTCGGAAGTTACGCCGTGAACCGACAGTTCGCTACGGATGCGATCGAGATCGGCGCCCGGCTTGTCGATTTTGTTCACTGCAACAACCAGTGGAACACCAGCAGCCTTGGCGTGCTGAACAGCTTCAATGGTCTGCGGCATCACGCCGTCGTCCGCTGCAACTACCAGAATCACGATGTCAGTCGCCTTGGCACCACGGGCACGCATTGCGGTAAACGCGGCGTGACCAGGGGTGTCGAGGAAGGTGACCATGCCGCGTTCGGTTTCAACGTGGTACGCACCGATGTGCTGGGTGATACCGCCGGCTTCGCCAGCAGCTACCTTGGCACGACGGATGTAGTCGAGCAGCGAGGTCTTACCGTGGTCAACGTGGCCCATTACGGTCACAACCGGTGCACGGGAGAATGTCTCACCCTCAAACTTCAGGGACTCGGCCAGGGAATCTTCCAGGGCAGTGTCGCTGACCAGGGTCACTTTGTGGCCCAACTCCTCAGCCACAAGCTGAGCAGTTTCCTGATCGAGCACCTGGTTGATGGTCGCTGGAGTACCCAGTTTGAACATGAACTTGATGATTTCAGCAGCCTTGACCGACATCTGATTGGCGAGATCGCCAACAGAGATGGTCTCGCCGATCTGCACATCACGCACGACAGGGCCGGTTGGGCTCTGGAAACCGTGAGCGTTGCGTTTCTTCAGCTTGGCCTTGCCGCGACCACCGCGACGGAAGCTATCGCTTTCTTCGTCGGTAGTACGTGGGGCAACGCGTGGAGCAGGCGCTTTCTCTTTCACCGAGGCACGATGCGGAGCGTTTTTGCGCTCGCCGTCGCCACCACCACCGCTGCGACGATTGTTATCGTCTGCACGTGGTTTGTCCGGACGGCGCTGTTCGTTCTGCTTGTTACGAACATCTGCAGAAGGCGCTGGCGCAGTGGTCACCGGTGCGCTTTCACGTACTGGTTCGGCAACTGCAGCCGGTGCAGCAACAGCGTCGTTAGTCGCGGTTTGCGCAGCAGCAGGCTGGCGACGCGCGTCTTCTTCGGCGCGACGCTTGGATTCTTCTTCAGCCTTTTGACGGGCAGCATTTTCTACTGCACGACGTTCATCCAGTTCGCGCTTGCGTTCGGCTTCGATTTCTTCCGGGCTGCGCTGTACGAAAACTTTCTTCTTGCGGACTTCAACACTGATGCTTTTGCTGCCAGCAACACGCAGGGTGCTGGTGGTTTTACGCTGCAGTGTAATCTTGCGTGGTTCTTCCACTTTCGCCTTGTGGCTGCTTTTCAAGTGAGTCAGCAAAGATTGCTTCTCACTGTCAGTCACATTTTCTTCGGCGGCGGTGTGCGGCAGACCTGCCTCACGCATCTGCTGCAACAGGCGCTCTACCGGTGTTTTGACCTCATCGGCCAGTTGTTTCACCGTGACTTGCGTCATGCACTTCTCTCCTCAGGCCGCGCCTAATTACTCGAACCAATGGGCTCGGGCGGCCATGATCAACTTGCCGGCACGATCTTCGTCAATGCCGTCGATGTCGAGCAGATCGTCAATAGACTGCTCGGCCAGGTCTTCGCGGGTAATTACGCCGCGCACCGCCAGTTCCATCGCCAGATCCTTGTCCATACCCTCAAGCGAGAGCAGGTCTTCGGCCGGATGGGCGTCTGCCAGCTTTTCCTCAGTAGCGATGGCTTTGGTCAACAAACGATCCTTGGCACGAGCGCGAAGCTCGTTGACGGTTTCTTCGTCAAAGCCGTCGATGTTGAGCATTTCTTCCAACGGTACGTAGGCAATCTCTTCCAGACTGGTGAAGCCTTCATCTACCAGCACCTGTGCGAGGTCTTCGTCGACTTCCAGCTCGTCGATGAAGTTGCGCAGGATGTCGCCGGTTTCTGCTTGCTGCTTAGCCTGGATGTCCGATTCGGTCATCACGTTCAGGGTCCAGCCAGTCAACTGGCTAGCCAGACGCACGTTCTGACCACCACGACCGATGGCCTGAGCCAGATTGTCTGCGCCAACGGCGATATCCATTGCATGGGCATCTTCGTCAACGATAATTGCCGCCACTTCAGCCGGCGACATTGCATTGATCACGAACTGGGCCGGGTTATCGTCCCACAGCACGATGTCAACACGCTCACCGCCCAACTCGCCGGACACTGCCTGGACACGCGAACCGCGCATGCCGATGCAAGCGCCTTGCGGGTCGATGCGTTTGTCCTTCGAGCGGACTGCGATCTTGGCGCGCGAACCCGGGTCACGGGACGCCGCCATCACTTCGATCAAGCCTTCAGCAATTTCCGGCACTTCGATGCGGAACAACTCGATCAGCATTTCCGGCGCAGTACGCGACAGGATCAGCTGCGGGCCGCGGTTCTCGGTGCGGATTTCCTTGAGCAGCGCACGCAAGCGCACGCCGACCCGGAAAGTTTCGCGAGAAATGATGTCTTCACGAGCCAGCAACGCTTCAGCGTTGTTGCCCAGGTCGACGATCACGTTGTCACGGGTCACTTTTTTCACGGTGCCGGAGATGATTTCTCCCAGGCGCTCGCGATAAGCATCGACGACTTGAGCGCGCTCGGCTTCGCGTACTTTCTGCACAATGACTTGCTTGGCAGTTTGTGCAGCGATACGGCCGAACTCGATGGATTCGATTTTCTCTTCGACTACGTCACCGACCTGAGCACCAGGATGCGTTTCAGCAACCTTGCTCGGCCAGGTTTCGATGGCCGGATCGTCAAGATCTGCTTCTTCGACGACAGTCCAGCGACGGAATGTCTCGTAAGCACCAGTGTGGCGATTGATTTCCACACGCAGATCGACTTCGTCCTCAAAACGCTTTTTGGTAGCAGTGGCCAGAGCCAGCTCCAGCGCTTCAAAAATTACGTTGGCCGGTACGCCCTTTTCATTGGATACCGACTCAACAACCAGCAGTACTTCTTTGCTCATCGTACGCCTCGCCTTTCGCAAGCCATTGGATCCGCGGGATCCGCAGTTTCTGGCACGTCTCAGTCAAAACTGGGAATAATGTTGGCCTTGTCGATCATATCGATCGGCAACAGGAATTCATGGTCTTCTACCTGCACCACGACGTCCTGCTCTTCTACACCGCGCAGAAGGCCCTGAAAGTTGCGTCGACCTTCAAAAGGCGAACGCAGCTTGATCTTCACTTGTTCACCGGCAAATTTTGCAAACTGCTCAATAGTGAACAGTGGGCGTTCCATGCCAGGCGAGGAAACTTCGAGGGTGTATTCAACGGCGATCGGATCTTCAACATCCAGGACACCGCTGATCTGACGGCTGACGATGGCACAATCGTCCACCAGCACACCGCCCTCTTTATCGATATAAACGCGCAACATTGAGTGGCGACCTTGAGCCGAAAACTCAATACCCCAGCATTCATAGCCCAGGGCCACGACCACCGGGGCCAGCAAGGCCTGCAACTCTTCTAGCTTGCTCGACACCTGAACCCCCTCGTGCATGTATGTGCATGCTATGCAAAATAAAAAAATGGGCGAAACGCCCATCCTTGAAACGCCGTCGAACAGCGGCGTTGAAAGTGTCCAGCTAACAAAAAGCCCCTTAAAAGGGGCTCCGCTAAAACTGGTTGCGGGGGCCGGATTTGAACCGACGACCTTCGGGTTATGAGCCCGACGAGCTACCAGACTGCTCCACCCCGCGACAAAGCTGGGGCGGAAGTATACGACCGATCCCTTAAAGAATCAATGTAACCTTCCACCTACAAGAAAGCCCGCAACAGCGGGCTTTCCTGATAATTGGTACCGAGAAGGGGACTCGAACCCCTACACCCTATGGGCACAACCACCTCAAGGTTGCGTGTCTACCAATTCCACCACCTCGGCAATACAGCGTTTACAACCTTCTTACTTCTGCTCTTGAGCTGGAGGCACGTCAGTCGCTGGAGTAGCCGACTTTTGCTCTTGAAGCACCGGGACATCATCAGAAGCCGGTTGCTGCTTAGGAACTTCCAACACTGCTGGATTTGGCAAACCTACTTGAGTCAGCTGTTGAGCCTTCTCTTTAGCAAAGTAACCTAACCCCAAGCTGGTTATGAAGAAACCGGCGGCAAGTATAGCAGTAAACTTACTAAGAAAGGTAGAGGAACCTTGGCTTCCGAATACAGTATTTGAAGCACCTGCACCGAAAGACGCACCAGCATCCGCACCTTTACCCTGCTGCAGCAATACCAGAGCAACTACGCCCAATGCACCCAGCAGATGAAAAACGACTACGACTGTTTCCAGCATTTTTTCAGTTTCCCGCGGCGCGACAAATCGCACCGAACTCATCTGCATTCAGGGA
>JALYPE010000895.1 GCA_030856525.1 Pseudomonadota bacterium
ATGTAGGCGGGTAACTCCCTTGCCGGGAAGCGCCCCCCGACGGACAAACCGACCGAGACGGCCGGGTTCAGATGGCAACCGGAAATGTGCCCAATGGCGAACGCCATCGTCAGCACCGTCAGACCGAATGCAAAAGACACGCCTAACACGCCGATCCCCAGCGGAGAAGACGCGGCCAGCACCGCACTGCCGCAACCTCCCAACACCAACCAAAACGTACCTAACATTTCAGTAACTGAACGTTTGAACAGCGACATGAGAGCGTCCTTGACAGGCTTCCCTGTCCCGACCATAGCGAATAATGCATCCTGCAGACTTACTACAAGCTCATATCCAGAACCTCGGCTCAGTACAGCAGGCTTCTTGTAAAATTCCAGCGAGTAATCGACGTGCAATCGATGTTCGCGCTGCTGTGCAGTCAATCAATACCCACAAACCCGCCTGTCTGGTGCTGCCACAACCGCGCATACAATCCACCATGTGCCAGCAGCTCGGCGTGGGTGCCGGATTCGGCGATGCGACCTTTTTCCAGGACCACCAGGCGATCCATGCGCGCGATGGTCGAAAGTCGGTGGGCGATTGCGATCACGGTTTTACCCTGCATCAGGGTTTCCAGACTTTCCTGAATCGCCGCTTCCACTTCCGAGTCCAGCGCCGAGGTGGCTTCGTCCATGATCAGGATGGGCGCATCCTTGAGCAGCACTCGCGCAATGGCGATACGCTGGCGCTGACCGCCGGAGAGTTTTACCCCGCGCTCACCGACATGCGCGTCAAAACCGGTGCGGCCTTCGGCGTCCGACAGCAACGGGATGAACTCATCGGCGCGAGCCTTGTGCACCGCCTCCCAGAGTTCGGCGTCGGTGGCATCGGGTTTGCCGTACAAAAGATTGTCGCGGATCGAGCGGTGCAGCAGCGACGTGTCCTGAGTGATCATGCCGATGCGCTCGCGCAGGCTTTCCTGGCTCACCTCGGCGATGTTCTGGCCATCGATGACAATCTGCCCGCCTTGCACGTCATAGAGGCGTAGCAGCAGATTGACCAAAGTCGATTTGCCGGCACCGGACGGGCCGATCAAGCCGATTTTTTCACCGGGTTTGATCGTCAGATTGAGGTCGCCGATGATCCCGCTCTTCTTGCCGTAGTGGAAATCCACCTGCTCGAAACGCACTTCGCCGCGGGCCACGGCCAGCGGTTTGGCCTGCTCGCGATCGGTGACACTGACCGGTTGGGAAATGGTCTGCAAGCCGTCCTGCACCATGCCGATATTTTCAAAGATGCCGGTCACCACCCACATGATCCAGCCGGACATGTTGACGATGCGAATCACCAGACCGGTCGCCAGTGCAATGGCTCCGACGGTGATCAGCGACTGCGTCCACAGCCATAGCGCGAGCCCCGTGGTGCCGACGATCAACAAGCCGTTCATGCTGGTGACCACGAAGTCCATGCTGGTAACGACGCGGCCGGCCAGTTGCGCCTTGACCGTCTGTTCCTCAATGGCTTCCTTGGCGTACTGCTGCTCGAAATTGGTGTGCGCGAACAGCTTCAGCGTGGTGATGTTGGTGTAGCCGTCGACGATTCGCCCCATCAATTTGGAACGCGCCTCGGAGGACACCACCGAACGTTCCTTGACCCGCGGCACGAAGTAGCAGAGGGCGCCGATATAGGCGGCGATCCAGGTCAGCAGCGGAATCATCAGGCGCCAGTCGGCTTCAGCGAACAACACCAGCGCACTGATCGCGTAGATCAACACGTGCCACAACGCATCCACGGCCTGCACGGCGGAATCGCGCAACGAGTTGCCGGTCTGCATGATGCGTTGGGCGATGCGCCCGGCGAAGTCGTTCTGGAAAAAATTCAGGCTCTGTTTGAGCACGTAACTGTGATTTTGCCAGCGGATCATGCTGGTCATGCTGGGGCTCAGGGTCTGGTGCACCAGCAGGTCATGCAGGCCAACAAACACCGGGCGCAAGATCAACGCCACCACCGCCATCCACGCCAGTTCCAGGCCATGGACCTTGAAGAAGTCAGCGTTTGGCGTGCCTTGGGTCAGGTCGATGATGCGGCTCAGATAACTGAACAATGCCACTTCGATCAGTGCACCGAACAGGCCGACGGTGAGCAGGGCGGCGAAACTCGGCCAGACCTGCTTCAGGTAGTAGGTGTAGAAGGGGAAAACCCGATCGGGCGGCGCGGCGGTAGGGGCGTCGCGGAAGATGTCGATCAGTTTTTCGAAACGGCGATAAAGCATCAGTTCTCCGCCCGCGTACGGGCTCTCCTTTGAACAATTGAGCGGCAGCGCCACGCGCCTGCCGCTCAGAACATCCTGCGTAACTTAGTCGATGCGCTTGGCCGACTTGATGAACACAGGATCAGCCGGTACGTCTTTCATGCCGCCACGGGTGGTGGTCTGAGAGTTGACGATGATGTCGACGACGTCCATGCCTTTGACCACTTTGCCGAAGACCGCGTAGCCATCACCCTGGTCGAGGAAATCGTTGTCCTTGACGTTGATGAAGAACTGGCTGGTGGCCGAATCCGGCGCGGAGGTGCGCGCCATGGAGAGCGTGCCACGGACGTTATGCAGGCCGTTTTTCGATTCGTTTTTGATCGCAGACTTGGTGTCTTTCTGCTGCATGTCCTTGGTGAAACCACCGCCCTGAACCATGAAGCCAGGGATCACTCGGTGAAATATCGTGTTGTTGTAAAAGCCGCTGTCGACGTACTCCAGGAAGTTCTTGGTACTGATCGGCGCCTTGACGGCGTCCAGTTCGATTTCGATCTGGCCGTTGGTGGTGTCCAGCAGCACGTGCGGCGCCTTGGCAGGCGTGGCGGCCATCAGGTTGGCGGCAAACAGAACGGAGCCAGCGACGAGGGCGATTTTTTTCAGCATGGGTCAGTGATCCTGATTGAGGTTTTGTCGACTGCGGTAAGGAACTCGAGCAGTGTCTGGTTGAAGCGTTGGGGTTGATCCAGCGGGGTGGCATGGCGCGAATCGGCGATGACCACCAGCCGCGCATCGGGCAGCAGTTTCACATAGGTTTCTTTCTGCGACACCGGGGTGTAGTCCCGGTCTGCGCTGATGATGAGGGTTGGACAGGACACCTTGGAAAGTCGTTCCTGAACACCCCAGCCAACGATCGCATCGAAGCTGGAGAGATAAGCATGTTTGTCATTTTTTGCCCAGCGCTCGGTCATCTTTTGCCGCAAATCCGCCTGCTCTGGTTTCGGAAATAGCTTGCCTCCCAGCGCCTTGCCGACCGTGTGCAGGCTGAGCACGCGCATCAGGCTCCAGCGCTTGAACCACTGCCAGTAATCATCGCGGCTGCGCAGTTTGACTTCGGGTCCGCTGTTTACAATGCACAGGCTTTTGAGCATTTGCGGCTGATCCACGGCCAGTTGAAAACCGATCATCCCGCCCATCGACAGTCCGACGT
>JALYPE010000004.1 GCA_030856525.1 Pseudomonadota bacterium
GCGTGGCGGCGATCATTGAGTTGCTGTCCGCAAGTTTCCGCGGTGTGCCCGGAATCGACGAGGACGTGCTGGCGTTTCTGGAGGTGGCCCATGCTCAGTTCTGGATCGAATGATGCGCTGCCCGGGCCGCCGTTGTGGTTGTTGGCCGAGCTGACGTATCGATGTCCTTTGCAGTGCCCGTATTGCTCCAATCCGCTGGATTTTGCCCGGCACGGCGAGGAGTTGAGTACCCAAGAGTGGATCCGCGTGTTCCGCGAGGCGCGGGAGATGGGCGCGGCGCAGCTGGGTTTTTCCGGCGGCGAGCCTTTGGTTCGCCAGGACCTCGCCGAGCTGATCAAGGCGGCTCGGGACATGGGTTACTACACCAATCTGATTACCTCAGGCATCGGACTGACCGAGCAGAAGGTGCGGGATTTCAAGGTGGCCGGGCTGGATCACATTCAGATCAGCTTTCAGGCCGCTGACGAAGCGGTCAACAACATGCTCGCCGGCTCGCGCAAGGCTTTTGCGCAGAAGCTCGCCATGGCGCGGGCGGTCAAAGCCCAGGGCTATCCGATGGTGCTGAACTTCGTCACCCACCGACACAACATCGACCGGATCGATCGCATCATCGATTTGTGCCTGGAGCTGGAAGCGGACTTTGTCGAGCTGGCAACGTGTCAGTTCTACGGTTGGGCCGAGCTTAATCGGGTTGGCCTGTTGCCGACCCGAGAGCAACTGCAACGCGCAGAGCGCATCACTAATGAATACCGCGACCGGCTTGAGGCGCAGGGACATCCCTGCAAACTGATTTTCGTGACCCCGGATTATTACGAGGAGCGCCCCAAAACCTGCATGAACGGCTGGGCCAACCTGTTTCTCGACATCACCCCGGACGGCACGGCGTTGCCTTGCCACAGTGCACGGCAACTACCGGTGGAATTTCCCAATGTGCGGGAGCACAGCATCGAACATATCTGGACGGATTCATTCGGCTTCAACCGCTTCCGCGGTACTGACTGGATGAAGGAACCGTGCCGTTCCTGCGATGAAAAACACAAGGACCTTGGCGGTTGTCGCTGCCAGGCGTTCATGCTGACCGGCGATGCCGCGAATGCCGACCCGGTGTGCAGCAAGTCGCCGCACCACGCCGTCATTCTCAAGGCCCGCGCAGAGGCTGATGCGCCGGGGCTGGGTATGGAGCATCTGACGCTGCGCAATGAAAAGGCCTCCCACCTGATCTACCGCGGATAAATGACCATGCACATAACCCACTGCAGGAGCCGGCTTGCTGACGATGGCACCCGTCAGCGATGCGCCGCGAGTGCGGCCGCTATCGACAGCAAGCGGGCGCCTGCAGGGGATATGCGGTGAACTCAGAGTACCCATTGGTCTGATTGCATTCACAGCCGGATGGGTTAGTGTGGCTTCACCTTCCAGCAGAATAAAAACAGGCTTTCCAATGAGCCAGAGTCTCAGCCAGCTGCGTAAATTCGTTTCGCCTGAAATCATCTTCGGTGCCGGCTGTCGGCATAACGTCGGCAATTACGCGAAAACCTTCGGCGCGCGCAAGGTCCTTGTGGTCAGCGACCCCGGGGTGATTGCCGCCGGTTGGGTCGCCGATGTCGAGGCCAGCCTGCAAGCGTTGGGCATCGACTACTTTCTTTACAGCGACGTGTCGCCCAACCCACGGGTCGAGGAAGTCATGCTCGGCGCTGAGCTGTACCGGGAAAACCACTGCGACGTGATTGTCGCCGTCGGTGGTGGCAGTCCGATGGATTGCGGCAAGGGCATCGGCATCGCCGTCGCTCACGGGCGCAACATTCTCGAGTTCGAGGGCGTGGACACCATCCGCGTGCCCAGCCCGCCGCTGATCCTGATTCCGACCACGGCGGGCACCTCGGCGGATGTCTCGCAGTTCGTCATTATTTCCAATCAGCAAGAACGCATGAAGTTCTCCATCGTCAGCAAAGCGGTGGTGCCGGACGTGTCGCTGATCGACCCGGAAACCACTTTGAGCATGGACCCGTTCCTGTCCGCCTGCACCGGCATCGATGCGTTGGTGCATGCCATCGAGGCATTCGTCTCTACCGGCCACGGGCCGTTGACCGACCCTCACGCTCTGGAAGCCATGCGGCTGATCAACGGCAACCTTGTGCAGATGATCGCCACGCCGACCGATATCGCTCTGCGCGAGAAAATCATGCTCGGCAGCATGCAGGCCGGGCTGGCGTTCTCTAACGCGATCCTCGGCGCGGTGCACGCGATGTCGCATAGCCTGGGTGGTTTTCTCGACCTGCCGCACGGCTTGTGCAACGCCGTGCTGGTCGAGCACGTGGTCGCCTTCAACTACAACTCCGCGCCCGAGCGGTTCAAGGTCATCGCGGAGACCTTCGGCATTGATTGCCGGGGGCTCAATCATCGGCAGATATGCGCACGCCTGGTCACCCATCTGATCGAACTCAAACATGCGATCGGGTTCCAT
>JALYPE010000049.1 GCA_030856525.1 Pseudomonadota bacterium
AACATGTACACCGAACCGGGCAATTTCCTCTCGCACAACGAGCATTTCTGTAAATCCGCACTGGCGCGTTATACCCAGTGGGATTTCATCGGCATGGTCGCCAAGCACGGCGTGCCCTACCACGAGAAGAAACTCGGCCAGCTGTTCTGCGATAACAAATCCAGCGACATCCTCGAGATGCTGCTCAACGAATGCGAACAGGTCGGCGTCAGCCTGCACCTGGACACGTCGATCCAGCACATCGAGAAAATGGACAGTGGCTATCTGTTGCAAACCACCCTCGATCAGATCACCTGCGAATCGCTGGTGATCGCCACGGGCGGTCTGTCGATTCCGACCCTGGGCGCCACCGGGTTCGGTTACCAGGTCGCTAAACAGTTCGGCCACGAACTGCTGCCGACCCGTGCCGGCCTGGTGCCTTTCACCATCACCGATCAGCTCAAAGAGCTGTGCACAGAGCTGTCCGGCACCTCGGTAGATTGTCTGGTGAGCTGTAACGAACAGAGTTTCCGCGAGAACATTCTGTTTACCCACCGCGGCCTCAGCGGACCGGCGATCCTGCAGATTTCGTCGTTCTGGGAGTCGGGCGATACGGTGGAAATCAATTTGCTGCCGGATTACGACGTCCCGGCCTGGTTGCAACAGCAGCAAGCCGAACGGCCGAACAGCGAGCTGAAAACCTTACTGGGTGAAATCTTCACCAAGAAGATGGCCAACCTGCTGGCCGATAACTGGTTCGTCTCTAAA
Organism: Pseudomonadota bacterium; assembly: GCA_030856525.1. Taxonomy (GTDB): domain Bacteria; phylum Pseudomonadota; class Gammaproteobacteria; order Pseudomonadales; family Pseudomonadaceae; genus Aquipseudomonas. The sequence continues at coordinate 748 of JALYPE010000049.1, forward strand.
CCGATGAAGCAATACACCCATGCCGAAATCGCCGACATCGCGGAAAAACTGGCGAGCTGGAAAGTCGTGCCGGCCGGGACTGAAGGCTATCGCACGGCAGAAGTGACGCTGGGCGGGGTCGATACGCGCGAAGTGTCGTCCAAGACCATGGAATCGCTGAAAAGCCCGGGGCTGTACTTCATCGGTGAAGTGCTCGACGTCACGGGCCATCTGGGCGGATTCAACTTCCAGTGGGCCTGGGCCTCCGGCTACGCGGCCGCGCAGTACGTCTGAGTCGCATCGAAATGGAATGGGGCTTTTGTGGCGAGGGGATTTATCCCCGTCCGGCTGCGAAGCAGTCGTAAAACCGCGGCATAGGTCTGCCTGAGGTCATGCGTTTACCCATCTGGGGGCCGCTTCGCCGCCCGACCGGGATAAATCCCCTCGCCACAGTGTTCAATGCAGACCTGGCATCTAGCGCAGACCTGCATCTCACCCAGCAAGGAACAGATTTTGCTGTCAGATGTGATCGCCGCCATTGCATCGGCGTCATTACTGGCTCAATTTAGCGCCATTGCCTCGGAAGGCCTTCGCACTTCATGTCATCGACCTCTTTCCAACAGTCTCTGCGTCGCCTCTGGGCACTGGATAAATTCAGTTACAGCGTGCGGGTGTTCATTGCCCTGACCGGCAGCATGGCGCTGTGCTGGTATCAGGACGAAATGCGCCTGTTGATCCCATTGTTCCTCGGGGTTATCGCCAGCGCCCTGGCCGAGACCGACGACAGTTGGCAGGGCCGCCTCAATTCGCTGGCCGTGACGCTGGTGTGTTTCACCATCGCCGCCCTGTCCGTAGAACTGCTGTTCCCCTACCCGGTCATTTTTGTCATCGCCCTCGCCCTCGCCAGTTTCGCCCTGACGATGCTCGGCGCGTTAGGCGAACGCTACGGCGCGATCGCCTCGGCCACCCTCATCCTCTCGGTCTACACCATGATCGGCGTGGACCAGCGCGGCGGCCCGGTCACTGATTTCTGGCATGAGCCGATGCTGCTGGTGGCCGGCGCCGCCTGGTATGGACTGTTGTCAGTGCTGTGGCAGGCGCTGTTCTCCAACCAGCCGGTGCAGCAAAGTCTGGCGCGGCTGTTCCGTGAATTGGGTTTGTACCTCAAGTTGAAATCCTCGCTGTTCGAGCCGGTCCGGCAGATGGACGTGGAAGCGCGACGGCTGGAACTTGCTCAGCAGAACGGCCGCGTAGTCGCAGCATTGAATGCGGCCAAGGAAATCATCCTGCACCGTGTCGGCAACGGTCGGCCCGGGTCGAAAGTCAGCCGCTACCTCAAACTGTACTTCCTCGCGCAAGACATCCACGAGCGCGCCAACTCCTCGCACTATCCCTATAACGCGCTGGCGGAAGCGTTCTTCCACAGCGACGTGCTGTTCCGCTGTCAGCGCCTGCTACGCCAGCAAGGCAAAGCCTGCCGAGCGCTGGCGGAATCGATCCAGATGCGCCAGCCGTTCGTCTACGACGCAAGCTTCGCCGAAGCCTTGGGCGACCTGCACGCCTCCCTCGAACACTTGCGCATCCAGAGCAACCCGGCCTGGCGCGGGCTGTTGCGTTCGTTGCGGGCGCTGGCGGCCAACCTTGGCACGCTCGACCGTTTGCTCAGTGACGCCAGCAACCCCGACGCTCTTGCCGACGCCACCGACAGCAGCCTGCTCGACCGTTCGCCGCGCAGCCTCAAGGATGTCTGGATTCGCTTGCGCACGCAGTTGACGCCGACCTCGTTGCTGTTCCGCCACGCACTGCGCCTGCCCCTCGCGCTGAGTATTGGCTACGGCATGGTGCATTTGATCCACCCCTCGCAGGGTTACTGGATCATTCTCACCACGCTGTTCGTGTGTCAGCCGAACTACGGCGCCACCCGACGCAAACTCGGTCAACGGATTATCGGCACCGCGATCGGCCTGACCGTGGCCTGGGCACTGTTTGATCTGTTCCCCAACCCTCTGGTGCAATCGTGCTTCGCCATCGCCGCCGGGGTGGTGTTCTTCACCAACCGCACCACCCGCTACACGCTGGCCACTGCCGCGATCACCTTGATGATTCTGTTCTGCTTCAATCAGGTGGGCGACGGTTATGGCCTCTTCCTGCCACGGCTGTTCGATACGTTACTGGGCAGCCTGATTGCCGGACTCGCGGTGTTCCTGTTCTTGCCGGACTGGCAGGGCCGACGCCTGAACAAGGTGCTGGCCAATACCCTGACCTGCAACAGCATTTACCTGCGCCAGATCATGCAGCAATACGCTGCGGGCAAAAGCGACGACCTCGCCTATCGTCTCGCTCGGCGCAACGCACACAATGCCGACGCGGCGCTGTCGACGACACTGGCCAACATGCTGATGGAGCCCGGGCATTTCCGTAAGGAGGCCGATGTCGGCTTCCGTTTCCTGGTGCTGTCACACACGTTGCTGAGTTATCTGTCGGGGCTGGGCGCACACCGCGAAACCCCGCTGCCGCCTGATGTGCGCGCGCATTTGATTGACGGCGCGGGGGTGAGACTGGCGGCGAGTATCGATGAAATCGCACAAGGATTGGCCAGCAAGACGCCAATCGCGATTCAAAGCGATGACGAAGAGGCGCTGGCCAATGAGTTGGAGCAAATGCCGGACGAGATCGACGAAGGTCAGCGACTGGTGCAAACGCAGCTGGCGTTGATCTGCCGACAACTTGGGCCGTTGCGGACGTTGGCGGCGCATTTGATCAAGGGTACGAGCAAGGATTGAGAGACTCGTTGTATAAGCGGGCCTCATCGCGGCAACCCTGGCTCCCACAGGTGCGGGCAAAAACTTTGGGAGCCGGTGGTGCGGCATTCCGACTTGCCCGCGATGAGGTCAGCGGCTTCAACACAGGTTCTTCACATCCCATGCCGCTTCAATAGCCGCTCGTAACTGCCATCCGCCTTCATCTCGGCAATCTCGCGGTCGAAACTCGATACGATTTCCGCATGTTTGGGGTTCTTCAGGCTGACCAGAATATGCAGGCTGTTTTCACTCAACGGCTGGGGCAGAAACTCAACGGCATTACGCACCTTGGCGGATTCCCGGGACAAGTAATAACGCGCGACAAATTCATCTTCCAGCGTCAGTTTGACCCGATCGGCCGCGACCATCCGCACCGCCATGGCGAAACTGTGCACCGGGACTTTCTGTAGCACCGTGTCTTCGTCGAAGGCTGACGAATAGGCATAACCGCGCACCACCGCAATCGGGTAAGTGTGCAATTGCTGCAAGTTGTTGTATTCGATCGGCGCGTCTTTGCGCTTGAGAAAGCGCACGCGGTTAACC
>JALYPE010000061.1 GCA_030856525.1 Pseudomonadota bacterium
TCACAATGGAGTTGAAAACCATGAAGACCCCAACTGCCAAATCCTCGTTTACTTCACTGCGCGGCTTGAAGCTGGCAGCCTTGGCACTCGGCAGCACCTTCGTACTGGCCGGCTGCGCCGGCAACCCACCGAGCGAGCAATATGCTGTCACCCAATCGGCAGTCAACAGCGCCGTCAGCGCTGGCGGTACCGAGTTTGCAGCGGTGGAAATGAAATCCGCTCAGGACAAACTCAAGCAGGCCGAATTGGCCATGCACGACAAGAATTACGAACAAGCGCGCATTCTGGCCGAACAGGCTGAATGGGACGCTCGTGTTGCCGAGCGCAAAGCTCAGGCGATGAAAGCCGAACAGGCCGTGAAGGATTCCCAGAAAGGGGTTCAGGAACTGCGTCAGGAAAGTCAGCGCACCGTGCAATAAGCGCCGCTACGACGTACTTCTTACTCGACTTAAAAGGACGAAACCATTATGCGTAAACAATTGATGATCCCTGCCCTGCTGGCCGCAAGTGTTGCACTGGCTGCCTGCTCGACGCCGCCTAACCAGAACCTGGAACAGGCCCGTACCAACTACAGCGGTCTGCAAGCGAACCCGCAGGCGAGCAAAGTTGCGGCGCTGGAAACCAAAGACGCCAGCGATTATCTGGACAAGGCTGACAAGGCTTATCTGAACAAAGAAGACGAGTACAAGGTCGACCAACTGGCTTATCTGACCAATCAGCGCGTAGAAGTGGCGAAACAGACCATCGCCCTGCGCACTGCTGAAGCCAACTTGAAAGATGCTTCGGCGCAACGTGCCCAGGCACGTCTGGACGCTCGTGATCAGCAGATCAAGCAGCTGCAGGACAGTCTGAACGCCAAGCAGACCGATCGCGGCACCGTGGTGACTTTCGGTGACGTGCTGTTCGCCACCAACAAGGCTGACCTGAAATCCAGCGGCCTGGTGAACATCAACAAGCTGGCGCAGTTCCTTCAGGAAAATCCGGACCGTAAAGTGATTGTCGAAGGCTACACCGACAGTACCGGCGCGGCTTCGTACAACCAGTCGCTGTCCGAGCGTCGTGCCAACTCCGTGCGCATGGCGCTGGTGAAAATGGGCGTTGATCCAGCGCGCATCGTTGCCCAGGGTTACGGCAAGGAATACCCGGTCGCGGAAAACAGCAGCGTTTCGGGTCGTGCGATGAACCGTCGTGTGGAAGTGACCATTTCCAATGACAATCAGCCTGTGATGCCACGTTCGGCTGTCAGCTCGAACTAAGCGCCACGCTGAAACACAAAAGCCCCGCCTGATCTGATCAGGCGGGGTTTTTTTGCATTGGATTACTCCGAGCCTTATAGCAAAAAAGTGCATGACTTTTTATTACAAGATTAAACGAATCTATAAAAACTGACAGATGTGGCAGTAGTAGGATATTTGACTGAAAGCTATGTTGGCGTGGAATACCAACTGATTGAGCAAGGAACCTACAGAATGCGTAAAACAACAATGCTCTGCATCGTGCAATTGCTGTTCATGACAGGTTGCACACAGTCTGTGGACCTTCAAGCCACTTCTTCATCAGAGTGGGAAAATACGCATGACGAGAGAGATCAAATTAAGGGACCTACTCCGCTTCAAGCTCGTCAGTTGCCAAACATCGGTGTCAAGAAAATCATTGTGGCCGCTGTGGAGTGGCCAGGTGAACAAAAGCTGAATCCGGCCTTGTTACAGAAACAAGTGTTTTCCCTGGACCCAACATCATTACGCTCGTACATCCTTGCCGCTTCCAAAGGAAAGCTTGATTTGGCAGGTGAGGTGATCACCCACGTTTCCGATAGACCTCGTCCAGAAGTATGTAACCGGACTACCTACCCATTCAGCCTGGCGGTGGAAGAAGGCACGAAAGCTGTCATTGCCAACGGTCGTGATCCAAAAAACTACGACTTCCAATTCAACATTGTCGATTGTGGCGGTATGGCAAGCGCTCAGGTGGGAGGTAAGCAGTTATCTGTTTATGGCCAAGCCATTGGCACCTACATTTATTGGCATGAATTCGGGCACTCCCTCGGGTACACCCATGGGAATAGTCTCATCAAGTGTCCGAGTTCTGGCAATGTAATATCGGCCCCGACAGGTTGTACGACGATTGCCTACGGCGATACCGGTAACCCGGTAGGGGGCGGCTCTTTTCTACCTGATGCAAAATCCCGATACTTCTCAGGTTGGCTGGATGACAAACAGTCCGTTCTGATCACGAAAACCGGATTGTATCGCTTGGGGGTGCTGGGCAAAACGGAGCCGCAGGGTTACCGCATTGATCGTCCCGGACAAACCCCTCCTGAAATGGTCATGGAGTATCGAAAACCAGGCCCCTACGATATTTTTCAGCCGGGAGATAATCGTGCAAACGGCGTCTGGATCAGGTACTCAACTAAAACAGGAGCTCTGTTAACCACGCAGCTTGATGGTACGCCGGAAACAGCCTCGACAGCCGACCCGACATTTCTTCCGGGTAAAGTTTTAAAAGATGAAGCAGCAGGAATTACCGTCAAAGTATGCTCTGTATCCAATACTGGGGCGACTATCGCCGTCAGTGTAAACAACCAAGAGATGCCGGGCTGCGTACTGCAACCACCGTATGCTGCAAATCCGGGAAGTGTACGAAATCCCGTACGTTTTTCCGGACTTGCATCGCCAGGTGCGGAAATACGCTTCTCTTGTAAGTATTCAGGTAGAGAAACGACCTTCAACACTATGGCGAGTATGGCGGAAAGAGGTGATTGGTCAGTCGAAGCTCCCTATTTGGCAGTTGGTTACAATACATGTGAAATACGCCAACATGCGGCAGACATTACCTCTGAGGCGACAGTCTTGGGTATCCGGGTAACTGACTGACTGAAACTCCCCTCTCTGAGTTAATCGCCCTCAAGAGGGGTAGCTTCTGCAACGCCCCTATTACTGTCCAAGCTGCGGGGTCTCTTCACCCATGCAGCGCACGGCCCTTTTTTTGTTGTTGATCAACACGCCGCTCAGCCCTTTCTGTTCAGTGTCGAACATTACCAACACGCCGTCGACGCATTGCGCCACTTGTGCCGCCGGCTCCACGGATACTTTGTAGTCTTCCCCCGGCACGGTTTTGAGCATGGTGAAGTCGCTGAGCAACAGGGCATCTTCAGGTTTGGCAAAGTGCAGGTATCCGTAGAACCACAGGGCACCGACAGTGCCGAGGATGCTGCAGATGCCGGTGATGATCAGCGGGATGGCGTTGCGTTCTTCACTCATTGCGGACTCTCTGGTGATTCGTTTTCGGAATTTGGCGGTGCCGGGTAATTGGGGATTTCACCCAGCCGGCGCAACCCGTCGAAGTGCTGCGGATCGTCGAGGTAGCGCAGCATGACTTTGCGCCAGACCGGGTCGGCGAATGTTTGCACATGACCGCCACGGGTCAGCTGCAGCACACGCGGGGGCGGCGCAGCTTGATACAGACGGATGCCATTGGAAAGGGGCACGATCGGATCGTCGATGCTGTGGTAGATCAGTTTCGGCACGCCGTTGAGTTGCGCCATGGAATTGATCGCGCTGTCACCGTCCGGCACCAGCCAGGACAGCGGGACTTGCAGTGGCCAGGTCAGCCAGGCATTGCTCAGGGCGAAACGACCGATGCTGCGGTAACTCGCGGGGACGCCATCAAGTACGAACGCGTTGAGTTGCTTTTGCCGTTCCGGGTGCTGCACCAGATAGTGCACGGCCATTGAACCGCCGAGGCTCTGGCCGAGCAGGATCAGCGGTTTGCCTTTGACCTGCGGCGCCTCATCGAGCCATTTGAAGGCCGCGTCGATGTCCTGATAAATCGCCGGCAAGCTCGGTTCGCCTTCGGACAAACCGTAACCGCGATAGTCCATCAGCAAGACCTGATAACCCTCCTCCGGCAACCACCAACTGCCGCCCAGGTGCATCGGCAGATTACCGCCGTTGCCGTGCAGGTGCAGGACCGTGCCTTTGACGTCGACGCCTTGTTTGGCTGGCAGCCACCAAGCGTTTAGCTTGAGGCCGTCGGCAGTGATCAGGGTGACTTCGCGGTATTCGAGTTTGGCTTTCGCCGGGGTGAACAGCTGCCCGGGTTCGGGGTAGAACAGCAGGGAACTGCAACCGTTCAAGGTCAGGAGCAGGCAGAGGATGCCGAGGATTCTCATCCGGTGAAAC
>JALYPE010000066.1 GCA_030856525.1 Pseudomonadota bacterium
GGGCAATCAGATTGCTGACGGCATTGCTGCGGCTGACCAGGTAATTGTCCTGCTGCTCCAGCAGGGCGCGCTGCGCATCGAGCACGCGCTGAAAGTCTGAATACCCTTCGCGGTACTGGGCGCTGGCCAGCACCAGGGAGCGCTTGGCGGCGACTTCGGCCTCGCGCAGGATTCGCTCGCGCTCCAGGGATTTGATCAGGCCGCTGGCGGCATCATCGGCTTCGCGCGCGGCCTGCCTAACCTTGTCGCGGTAGGCTTCGATCAATTGCTGCAAGCGTGCGTCCTGCACGCGCACGTTGTTGCTGATCTGGCCGTAGTCGAACAGGTTCCAGCGCAGGCTGGGGCCGCCGATCAGGTCCAGGCTTCTGGAGGTGCCATCGAGCGAATCGGCCGACCAGACGATGCTGCCCAGTAAGGTCAACGAAGGATAGAAGTCAGTCACTGCCACACCGATCAACGCCGACTGCGCGGCGACATTCAGTTCGGCGGCGCGCACATCCGGGCGCCGCTGCAGCAAGTCGGCCGGCACATCCTGCAGCACCGCGCGGTTCACCAGAGGAATAAGCCCTTCGTGCTCGGTCAGCGGGGGCAGCCCACCCGGCGGCTGGCCGATCAAAATTGCCAGGGCATTGCGCGTACGCAGCAACTGATCTTCAAAGTCGGGGAGGGTGCTTAAGGTGCCGAGGTATTGGGTGCGCGCCTGTTGCAGATCGAGTTCGGCGCTCTGACCGCTGTTGAACAGTTTCTCGGTGATCTCGAAATTGCGCTTTTGCTGTTTCGCGTTTTCCCTCGCAACCTGCAGGCGAGCCTCGGTGGTGCGCAATGCAAAATAGGTGTCGGCGACCTGGGCGCGCAGGAGCACGAGCACATCTTCGTAGTTAGCCTGCGCGGCAAAATAGCTGGCGTCCGAGGACTCGATCGCGCGGCTGAAGCGGCCCCAGAAATCCAGCTCCCAGCCGACATCGAAGCCAGCACTGTATTGCCAGAAGTGAGTGTCCTGCGGATTGATTCCGCCCGTTTGCCGGCGATTGAAATACAGACTGTCGGCACTGGCTTGCTGCAACTGCGGATAGCGCCCGGCTTGCGCGATGCCTAGGCGGGCGCGGGCTTCCATGACGCGCAAACCGGCGATCTTCAGGTCGGAATTGTACGCGTCGGCGGCGGCAATCAGACGGTCAAGCTGCGGGTCGGCGAACACTTGCCACCATTGGCGCAGGTCAGGGGTCTGGTTGCGGTGCGTGGCCTGCTGCAGAGCCGCGCTGTTCCAGTTTTCCAGCCATGCCGGCCTGGGCGATTCAAAGTCGGGGCCCAGACGCACGCAGCCACTCAAGCCGAGCACGCCAAGCAGTAAAAGTCGGGCAGGGTGCAGCGACAGGGTGGCGCCTGAAAGCATTGCGTATGAGTCCGGTCGACGAAACTCTCAGGAGCATAGACGGCCGGCGGCAGGTTGCCCGGCGGGATTTGATTCGCGGGTTTAGCGCAGGCTCCAAGATACCCCGAGATAGACCCCTAAACCTTCACCGGGTGTCGACCGTGCGGCGTCCACACCTTTATCGTCGTAGCCCGGCGTAACGGTGGCGGCATAGTGCTTGTTGCTCAGATTGCGCAGGTCCAGCCAGGTCTGCCAGTCGCCTTTGGGCGCGTTGTAACCCACGGTTGCGCCGAACAGCGCATACGGATCAGCCTCATAGCTGTTGGCGTAATCCACTTCAACTTTCGACACCAACTGGGTGTTGAGCGCGGCGAAGAAACCTTGTGACCAGTCGTAACGCAGCTCGCCCTGGTAGTAATGCATCGGCAGGCCCGGCAGGCGGTTGTCGCCAAATCGATCGTCATCGCGGTAATGGAAATCGCTGAACGTGTAGCTCTGACGCAGGCTCAAACGGCCGCCATCTGCGTTCGACCACAAGTCGCTCTGCAGACTGGCTTCCACGCCCTGATGCACGGTGGGGCTGGCGTTGAGTTCGTAAGGCGTGACGGCGTTGGCGTCCGGCAGCACTGAAAGCAATTCGTGGCGTACCTGTGAGAAGTACCAGGCCAGGCTCCATTGCCCGAGCGTACTGTCACCGCGCCCGCCGATTTCCAGGG
>JALYPE010000077.1 GCA_030856525.1 Pseudomonadota bacterium
GCCTGTATGTGTGGTCAGCCTATGGCATCTGCCTGGCGGTGCTGGCCCTCAACGTCGCGGCGCCAATCCTGGCCCGCAAGCGGTATCTGCAACAAGAGGCGCGTCGTCTGCGCCGGGAGAACGGCAAGTGAATCCGCTGCGCAAAAAGCGTCTGATCATCATTCTGGCAATCCTCGTTGGTGTCGGCGCCGCTGTTGGCCTGGCCCTGAGTGCCTTGCAGCAGAACATCAATCTGTTCTACACACCGACCCAGATCGCCAATGGCGAAGCCCCGAAAGGTACGCGTATTCGCGCCGGTGGCATGGTCGAGGCGGGTTCGCTGCAACGTTCTGGCGATTCGCTGGACGTGAAATTCATCGTCACCGACTTCAATAAATCCGTGACCATCAGCTATCGCGGCATCCTTCCCGATCTGTTCCGCGAAGGGCAGGGCATCGTCGCCCTCGGCAAACTCAACGCAGACGGTGTGGTCGTGGCCGACGAAGTACTGGCCAAGCACGATGAAAAATACATGCCGCCGGAAGTCACCAAAGCCCTGCAAGACAGCGGCATGTCAGCACCCACTCCAGTGAAAGAGGGCTAACCGATGAGTTCTGCACTGTATAGCTCGGGTCTGTTCATTCCCGAGTTGGGTCACCTGGCGATGATTCTGGCGCTGTGTTTCGCGCTGGTTCAGTCCGTGGTGCCGTTGCTCGGGGCCTGGCGTGGCGATCGTTTGTGGATGAGCCTCGCGCAGCCAGCCGCCTGGGGTCAGTTTGCGTTCTTGCTGTTCGCCTTTGGATGCCTGACCTACGCCTTCATGGTCGACGATTTCTCGGTCGACTACGTCGCCAGCAACTCCAACAGCGCCTTGCCGTGGTACTACAAATTCAGCGCGGTGTGGGGTGCACACGAGGGCTCGTTGCTGCTGTGGGCGTTGATTCTCGGCGGGTGGACCTTTGCTGTATCGGTATTCTCCCGACAATTGCCACAAGTGATGCTGGCGCGCGTGCTGGCGATAATGGGCATGATCAGCACAGGGTTCCTGCTGTTCCTGATCCTTACCTCCAATCCGTTTGCGCGGATCCTGCCGCAGATTCCCACCGACGGACGCGACCTCAACCCGTTGCTGCAGGACATTGGCCTGATCGTGCATCCGCCGATGCTGTACATGGGTTACGTCGGTTTCTCGGTGGCCTTCGCGTTCGCCATTGCCGCTCTGCTGGGCGGTCGGCTCGATGCCGCGTGGGCCCGCTGGTCGCGTCCATGGACCATCGTCGCCTGGGCGTTCCTCGGCATCGGCATCACCCTCGGTTCATGGTGGGCTTACTATGAACTCGGCTGGGGCGGCTGGTGGTTTTGGGATCCGGTGGAAAATGCCTCGTTCATGCCTTGGTTGGTCGGCACGGCGCTGATTCACTCGCTGGCGGTCACGGAAAAACGCGGCGTGTTTAAGAGCTGGACGGTGTTGCTGGCTATTGCGGCGTTCTCGCTGAGTTTGCTCGGGACGTTCCTCGTGCGTTCCGGCGTGCTGACCTCGGTGCACGCCTTCGCCTCTGATCCTGAGCGCGGCGTGTTCATCCTGATCTTCCTGATGTTTGTGGTCGGTGGTTCGCTGACGTTGTTCGCCCTGCGCGCACCCGTGGTGAAAAGCCATGTCGGTTTTAATCTATGGTCACGGGAAACCCTGTTGTTGGGTAATAACCTGGTGCTGGTCGTAGCGGCGTCGATGATTCTGCTCGGTACCCTGTACCCGCTGATTCTGGATGCGATGACCGGCGCCAAGCTGTCGGTAGGCCCGCCGTACTTCAACGCGCTGTTCATTCCGTTAATGGCGTTGCTGATGATGGTGATGGCGGTCGGCATGCTGGTGCGCTGGAAAGACACGCCGGTCAAATGGCTGTTGGGCATGCTGACGCCGGTGTTGCTTGGCAGCGCCGCATTGGCGGTAGTCGCAGGTATCGCTTACGGCGATTTCAACTGGGCGGTGATTGCAACCTTCATGCTCGCTGCCTGGGTGTTGCTGGCCGGCGTGCGCGATATCTTCGACAAGACACGCCATAAAGGCCTGATCAAGGGCTTGCCAACGCTGACCCGCAGCTATTGGGGCATGCAGGTCGCTCACCTCGGGATCGCCGTGTGCGCGCTCGGCGTGGTGTTGTCGAGTCAGAACAGTGCCGAGCGCGATCTGCGCCTGGCGCCGGGCGAGTCGATGGACCTGGGCGGTTATCAGTTTGTGTTCGAAGGCGCCAAGCATTTCGAGGGCCCGAACTTCACGTCCGACAAAGGCACGGTTCGGGTGATTCGCGACGGCAAGGAAATCAGCGTGCTGCACCCTGAAAAGCGTTTGTACACCGTGCAGAATTCGGTGATGACCGAAGCCGGGATCGACGCCGGTTTCACCCGTGACCTCTACGTTGCGTTGGGTGAGCCGCTGGGCGACGGCGCCTGGGCCGTGCGCGTTCACGTCAAACCGTTCGTACGCTGGATCTGGTTCGGCGGCTTGCTCACCGGCCTCGGCGGGTTGATCGCGGCAATGGATCGGCGTTATCGGGTCAAAGTGAAAAGCCGCGTGCGTGAAGCGCTGGGCATGACAGGAGCCACGGCATGAAGCGTTGGTTGATGCTGTTGCCACTGGCCATTTTTCTGTTGGTCGCGGTTTTTCTGTATCGCGGTTTGTACCTGAATCCGGCCGAGTTGCCCTCGGCGATGATCAATAAGCCGTTCCCGGAGTTTTCCCTGCCTGCGGTGCAGGGCGACAGGACGCTGACCCGCGCCGATATTCTCGGCAAACCGGCGCTGGTCAATGTCTGGGGTACGTGGTGCATTTCCTGCCGGGTCGAGCATCCGGTGCTGAACAAACTGGCCGAGCAGGGCGTGGTGATTTACGGCATCAACTACAAGGACGTCAACGCCGATGCGTTGAAGTGGCTGGCTGAATTCCACAACCCGTATCAGCTGGATATTCGCGATGACGAAGGCACGCTGGGCTTGAACCTCGGTGTTTACGGCGCTCCGGAAACCTTCTTCATCGACGCCAAAGGCATTATCCGCGATAAGTTTGTCGGCGTGATTGACGAGCAGGTCTGGCGTGAAAAACTCGCCGGTAAATATCAGGCGCTGGTCGATGAGGCCAAGCCATGAAGCGCTGGATTGCCGCTGTTGTTTTGGGCTTGAGCATGGCCAGCATGGCCCACGCGGCCATCGATACGTATGAGTTCGCCAAGGAGAGTGATCGCGAGCGATTCCGCGAGCTGACCAAAGAGCTGCGCTGCCCGAAGTGCCAGAATCAGGACATCGCCGATTCCAATGCGCCCATCGCAACCGACCTGCGCAGAGAGATTTTTCGTATGCTGGGTGAGGGTAAATCCAACCAGCAGATCATCGACTTCATGGTCGACCGCTACGGTGATTTCGTCCGCTACAAACCCGCGCTGAACGGCAAAACCGCGTTCCTCTGGTTTGGCCCCGTCGCGCTGTTGCTGGGCGGGTTTGTCATCATTGCCGTGATCGTCCGTCGTCGCCGCGTGCAACGTTCCGACACCCCGGACTCGCTTTCTGCCGAGGAGCGCGAGCGCCTCGACCACCTGTTGGATAAAACCAAGAATGATTGATTTCTGGCTCGCTGCAGGTCTGCTGCTTCTGGTTGCCCTGAGTTTTCTGCTGATTCCGGTTTTGCGCGGCCGTCGTGTGCAACTTGAAGAGGATCGCACGGCCCTCAACGTCGCGCTGTATCAGGAGCGCGTCGCCGAGTTGCAGACTCAGCAGGAAGAGGGCGTGCTCGATACCGCGCAAGTGGACACCGGTCGCGCCGAAGCGGCGCGCGAGCTGCTCGCTGATACCGAGGGCGTTGAAGCGCCGCGCGTGTCGCGTCTGGGCAAACCGTGGCCGTTGCTGGCGGCGATTCTGGTGCCGGTACTCGGGCTTGGTCTTTACCTGCATTTCGGTGCCAGCGACAAGGTCGAGCTGACGCGCGAATTTGCTCAGGCGCCGCAATCGATGGAAGAGATGACCCGGCGCCTGGAGCGTGCGGTCGAGGCTCAGCCAGACTCGGCGGAAGGCCTGTACTTCCTCGGTCGCACCTATATGGCTCAGGATCGTCCGGCCGACGCGGCGAAGATTTTCGAGCGCACTGTGACGCTTGCCGGGCGTCAGCCTGAATTACTCGGGCAGTGGGCGCAGGCGCAATACTTTGCCGATGGCAAAAAATGGTCGGACAAAGTTCAGGCGCTGACCGACGAAGCGTTGAAAGCCGATCCGAAGGAAGTCACCAGCCTCGGCCTGCTGGGTATTGCCGCGTTCGAGAGCGAGCGTTTTCAGGACGCCATCGATTACTGGAATCGTCTGCTGGCGCAATTGCCGCCGGAAGATAATTCCCGCGCCGCGCTTCAGGGCGGAATCACCCGGGCCAGCGAGAAACTGCTCGCCGGTGGCGGCAAGGTGGCCGAAGCGCCGGCGGCAAAGGCTGCAGCGCTGCTCAAGGTCAGTGTCGACCTCGCACCCGAGCTCAAGGCCAAGGTCCAGCCTGGCGACAGCGTGTTCATCTTTGCCCGCGCCACATCCGGCCCACCGGCGCCGCTCGCCGCGAAACGCCTGACCGTGGCCGACCTGCCAGCGACTGTCGAGCTGAGTGATGCCGATGCGATGATGCCGCAATTGAAACTGTCGAACTTCCCTGAAGTCCAACTCGTTGCGCGCATCTCCCGCGCCGGCCAACCGACTGCCGGCGAGTGGATCGGTCGCAGCCAACCCTTGGCCAGCAGCACCACCGCGCCGCAAAAACTGACAATTGACAGCCCGGACAAATAACAGGAAGCCTTCATGACGGCCATCGCTCGTATCACCCTGCTCAGTATCATGGTCCTGGGCTTAAGCGCGTGCGCGGTCCAACGACCAGAGCCGACGCGAACGCCGCTGCCGCCGATCCCGCCGTCGCAGCCGAGCCCGACGCCGTCCACCTCACCGACGCCGAGCAAGCCAAGCATCCCGGCAAAGCCAGCAAAACCGGTGCCGCGCACCTCTGCCAGCTTCGCTCCACCACCGGGTGGCAACAGCCACTGGGACGCGAAGCTCGGCGTTTACGTGCTGGAAGACCAGACCAACACCTTCTACCGCCAGCGCACGTATTACCGCTGGAACAACGGTTGGAGCCGCTCGATCAGCCCGAACGGGCCGTGGGAAGACACGGATATTCAGGGTGTTCCGGGAGGGTTGGGACGCAAATTCGGGCAGTGACTGCCCAAGCGAAAACAAGGCGACCTTCGGGTCGCCTTTTTTGTTATGGTCGCCAAATTGATCCCGGGCTGAACAGGCCTGGGACAGCGAAGAGGTTTTATCGATGTCGGGCAGGTTGATCTATCTCATCGGACCCTCAGGTTCGGGCAAGGACAGCCTGCTGGATGCCGCGCGATCGCGGTTGGTACAACGCAATTGTCGCATTGTGCGGCGAGTCATCACGCGCTCGGCGGAGGCCGCAGGCGAAGCGGCACACGGCGTCAGCGCGCAACAATTCGCCGATATGGAGGCGCAGGGTGAATTCGCCCTGAGCTGGCACGCCAACGGCCTCGCTTATGGCATCCCCCGTGAAATAGACGACTGGCTGGCGGCAGGGCAGGACGTGCTGGTGAATGGCTCTCGCGGTCATCTGTCGGCTACGCAAGTGCGCTATCCCGATGCGCTGGTCCTGTTGCTGACGGTTGATGACGCGGTGTTACGCCAGCGCCTGCTGGCGCGCGGCCGCGAATCTGCCGCCAACATCGAACAGCGCCTGGCGCGCAACGCCCGGTTCAGCGGCGATGCTGGCAATGATTCATCACTGCAGGTGATTGATAATTCCGGGCCGCTGGAGCAATCGGTGCAGCGCTTGTTGGACTGCCTCGACAGATAGCGGAGTCGACGTT
>JALYPE010000088.1 GCA_030856525.1 Pseudomonadota bacterium
GCCTTGAACTCGAAGCGAGCGAGGGGCTGCTGCCGCGCATCGACGCGGCTTTCGTGCGCGCCTGCGAACTGATCCTGGCGAGCAAGGGGCGGGTGGTGGTGGTGGGCATGGGCAAGTCGGGGCATATCGCCAACAAGATCGCCGCCACCCTGGCCAGTACGGGCACCACCGCCTTTTTTGTCCACCCCGCCGAAGCCAGCCATGGCGACATGGGCATGATTACTCGCGACGACATCATCCTGGCCCTGTCGAACTCCGGCTCGACCAATGAAATCGTTACCCTGCTGCCACTGATCAAGCGCCTGGGCATTCAGTTGATCAGCATGACCGGCAACCCCCAATCACCCTTGTCCAAGGCTGCGGAAGTCAACCTCAACGTCCACGTCGAGCACGAGGCTTGCCCGTTGAATCTGGCGCCTACGTCTTCGACCACCGCTGCGCTCGTGATGGGCGACGCTCTCGCGGTGGCGCTGCTGGAAGCCCGCGGTTTTACGGCCGAAGACTTTGCTTTTTCGCATCCCGGCGGTGCGCTTGGACGCCGCCTGTTGCTGAAAGTGGAAAACGTCATGCACGCCGGGCAGGAACTGCCGCAAGTTCAGCGCGGCACCCTGCTCAAGGATGCGCTGATGGAAATGACCCGCAAGGGCTTGGGCATGACAGTGATTCTGGAAGCCGACGGCACGCTCGCCGGGATTTTTACCGACGGCGATTTGCGCCGCACCCTGGACCGCAGCATCGATATTCACAGCGCCACCATCGATCAGGTCATGACCGCCCACGGCAAGACTGCCCGCGCTGATATGCTCGCCGCCGAGGCTTTGAAAATCATGGAAGACCATAAAATCAATGCACTGGTCGTGGTTGACAGCGACGACCGTCCGGTCGGCGCCTTGAACATGCACGACTTGCTGCGTGCGGGAGTAATGTAATGAGCGCAGACCTGCTGCAACGCGGCAAACAGATCAAACTGGCAGTATTCGACGTCGACGGCGTATTGACCGACGGTCGCCTGTACTTCCTCGAAGACGGCAGCGAATTCAAGACTTTCAACACGCTCGACGGCCAGGGCATCAAGATGTTGATGGCAGCCGGCGTGCAGACCGCTATCATCAGTGGACGCAAGACCCCGGTGGTTGAGCGACGCGCGAAGAATCTCGGCATTCCCCACCTCTATCAGGGCCGGGAAGACAAACTGGTGGTACTGGACGAACTTCTCGCCCAGCTCAACCTGAGCTATGAACAGGTCGCCTACCTCGGTGACGACCTTCCGGATTTGCCGGTGATCCGCCGCGTCGGCTTGGGCATGGCAGTGGCTAATGCTGCCAGCTTTGTGCGTGAAAATGCCCACGGCATCACCCAGGCCCGTGGTGGCGAAGGTGCCGCTCGCGAATTCTGCGAATTGATCCTGCGCGCCCAGGGCCGTCTCGATGCGGCCAACGCCGCGTACCTGTGAGCCAACTATGCTGAGCAAGAAATTTCGCAACACCCTGATGTTCAGTTGCATCGCCGCTATATTTGCCGCGGTCGGCTACTGGAACATCAGCCCGGAACGCTTCCTCGACAAGCCAGTGGCCAAGGTCGATGAAACCGAAATCGACTATTACGCGATCAATGCTCACAGTGTTCAGTTCCTGCCGGACGGCGAGCTGCAATACGAAATGACCTCCGACAAGGTTGAGCATTTGAAAGCGACCGAAGTAACGCTGCTGACCAATCCGGACCTGAACCTGTATCGCGGCACCCAGTTCCCGTGGCATGTTCAGAGCGAGCGTGGTGAGGTCAACCCGGACGGCACTCAGGTCGAGCTCATCGATTCGGTGCGTATTACCCGTTTCGACGAGAAAGACCGCAAAACCCTGATTACTTCCACCCGCATGACAGTGTTCCCGCAGCGGCAATATGCGGAGACCGCTCAACCCGTTAGAATCGACGGCGCTGGCGGTGTCTCGACTGGTAACGGAATGAAAGCGTATTTAAAAGAAAGCAGGATACACCTGCTATCGAACGTAAGAGGACAGTATGAGGCTCGTTAAAACTCTCCCTATTTTGCTCGGCCTGAGCGCAGCACTGGGAAGCGTGAGCGCCTGGGCTCTGCCGGACGATCAACAGCAGCCTATCCGCATCCAGGCGGACGATGCCCAACTGGACGACAAGAACGGTATCGCCACCTATAAGGGTGACGTGATCATCACCCAAGGTTCGATGAAGGTCACCGGAAATACCGTGACCATGACCCGCACCCAGGCCGGCGACATCGACGTGGTGACTTCGGTGGGCAACCTCGCCTACTTCGAGCAACTGCAAACGGCCGGCGACACCAAGCCGGTTCAGGGCTACGGGGTGACTATCCAGTATCACGCTTCGCAAGACCGCGTCGTGCTGATCGACCGCGCCAAGGTCATCGACAAGGATGGCAACATTACCCAGGGCGAAAAAATCGTCTACGACACCAACAAAAAGCTCGCCAGCGCCGGTCGCGCTACGGGCAGCAAGGTCACCGAGTCGCGTCCGCGTATTGACATGGTGATCCAGCCGAAGAAGAAAACCGAAGAGCAGAAGGCCCCTTAATGGCAACTCTGAAAGCCCAGCATCTGGCCAAGAGCTACAAGAGCCGCCAGGTCGTGCGCGACGTCAGCCTGTCCATCGAAAGCGGCCAGATCGTCGGACTGCTTGGCCCTAACGGCGCCGGCAAAACCACCTGCTTTTACATGATCGTGGGCCTGGTTCAGGCCGATCAGGGTCGCGTACTGATCGACGATCTGGACGTCAGCCACCAGCCAATGCACGGTCGTGCGAAGGCCGGTATCGGCTATCTTCCGCAGGAAGCGTCGATTTTCCGCAAACTCTCGGTTGCCGACAACATCATGGCAATTCTCGAGACCCGCAAGGAACTCGACAAGACCGCGCGCCGCAAGGAGCTGGAAAGCCTGCTGCAGGAATTCCACATCAGCCACATTCGCGACAACCTCGGCATGAGCCTGTCCGGTGGCGAACGCCGTCGCGTGGAAATCGCCCGCGCCCTGGCCACCAACCCGAAATTCATCCTCCTCGACGAACCCTTCGCCGGTGTGGACCCGATTTCCGTTGGCGACATCAAGCAGATCATTCACCACCTCAAAGCCAAGGGCATTGGCGTGCTGATTACCGACCACAACGTTCGTGAAACCCTGGATATCTGCGAAACAGCCTACATCGTCAACGATGGCCAGCTTATCGCCGAAGGTGACCCCGCCACCATCCTGGCCAACGATCTGGTTAAGGAAGTGTATCTGGGCCACGAGTTCCGCCTGTAAGCGCTGAGGTGTCTGGCTGGTCGTCCAAGCGCCTGAAGCACTGAGCACCTCTGTGTGTTTTATTGTTACTGAGCTCTAGGCAAACACTTCAGTTTCAGGCATATAATTTGCTTAAGTTTGGCGCTTCGGCGCCCTGTAGTGGATGGCGCATGCGCGCCGGCGAATAAGGTGTTAAGCCCCTGCCATGAAACCATCGCTAGTCTTGAGAATGGGCCAGCAGCTGACGATGACACCGCAGCTGCAACAGGCCATCCGCCTGCTCCAATTGTCGACCCTGGACCTGCAACAGGAAATCCAGGAGGCGCTGGAGTCCAATCCGATGCTCGAACGCCAGGAAGAAGGCGACGACTTCGATAACGCCGACCCCTTGGCCGACAAGGTCGAACAGCCGCCCAACGCCGATGTTTCGGAACCCTCCTATCAGGAAACCGCCCCGACGGTGGATAACCTCGAGGAAGGTGACTGGAACGAGCGCATTCCCAACGAACTCCCGGTCGACACCGCCTGGGAAGACGTTTACCAGACCAGCGCCAGCAGCCTGCCGAGCAATGACGACGACGAGTGGGATTTCACCACCCGCACCTCCGCCGGTGAAAGCCTGCAGAGCCATTTGCTGTGGCAACTGAACCTGGCGCCGATGTCGGATACCGATCGCCTGATCGCCGTGACCCTGATCGACTGCATTAACAATCAGGGCTACCTGGACGAAACCCTCGATGAAATTCTCGAGGCCTTCGATCCCGAACTGGACATCGAACTCGACGAGATCGAAGCCGTTCTGCACCGCATCCAGCAATTTGAACCGGCCGGTATCGGCGCCCGCAACCTCAGCGAATGCCTGCTGCTGCAATTGCGCCAGCTGCCAGCCAAGACGCCCTGGCTGACCGAAGCCAAGCGTCTGGTCAGCGACTACATCGACATGCTCGGCAGCCGCGACTACAGCCAGCTGATGCGCCGCATGAAACTCAAGGAAGATGAACTGCGCCAGGTGATCGAACTGGTGCAAAGCCTCAACCCGCGCCCGGGTTCGCAGATCGAATCCAGCGAAGCCGAATACGTCGTGCCGGACGTGATCGTGCGCAAGGACAATGAACGCTGGCTGGTGGAGCTGAATCAGGAATCGGTGCCACGCCTGAGGGTCAACGCCCAATACGCCGGGTTCGTCCGTCGCGCCGACACCAGCGCCGACAACACCTTCATGCGCAATCAGTTGCAGGAGGCGCGCTGGTTTATCAAGAGCCTGCAGAGTCGCAACGAAACCCTGATGAAAGTTGCCACCCAGATCGTCGAGCATCAGCGCGGTTTTCTGGAATATGGCGACGAAGCCATGAAGCCGTTGGTGCTGCATGACATCGCTGAGGCGGTGGGCATGCACGAATCGACGATTTCCCGGGTGACCACGCAAAAATTCATGCATACCCCTCGGGGCATTTATGAACTGAAATATTTTTTCTCCAGCCATGTCAGCACCTCCGAAGGCGGTGAATGCTCGTCCACGGCGATTCGCGCAATCATCAAAAAACTGGTTGCGGCGGAAAATCAGAAAAAGCCGTTGAGTGACAGCAAGATCGCTGGTTTACTGGAGGCACAAGGCATTCAGGTGGCTCGCCGCACCGTCGCCAAGTACCGCGAGTCCCTCGGGATCGCGCCTTCGAGCGAACGCAAGCGGTTGATGTAGAGTCACGTTACAGCGTTCCAGTGGCAGGCAACCCAGCCTGCCGCTTTATGCACTGGCAACGAAGGAGAAGCTGTATGCAAGTCAACATCAGTGGACACCAACTGGAAGTGACCGAACCTCTTCGC
>JALYPE010000099.1 GCA_030856525.1 Pseudomonadota bacterium
ATCTGTGGCGAGGGGATTTATCCCCGTTGGGCTGCGAAGCAGCCCCTAAACCGCCACCGTGGTACATCAGGTAGACGGCATGCACTGAATTTACGACTGCTTCGCAGCCGAACGGGGTGGTGCGGCATTCCGATAAATCCCCTCGCCACAGATAATCCTCCATCCACAGATATCCTCCATCCAGACATATCCGCCATGCCACAGATATCCTTTCGTCACCGTTAATGAGCTATAAAAAAAATGGCGATCCGCAGGGATCGCCATTTTTTATGCCCCCGTGAGGGTTAACGCACGGCCAGAATCGGGCTGCCCAAGCGCTCCAGCAGCGTCGCCTGCGCACTGCGCGGGTTCTGGTTGCCGGTTGGCGTGTTGCGGATGTAACGACCGTCCGCCTGCAGGCTCCAGCTGTGGGTGTTATCGGTCAGATAAAGCTCCAGCTCCTTCTTGACCCGCATGATCAGCTTCCTGCCTTCGACCGGGAAGCAAGTCTCGACGCGCTTGTCGAGGTTGCGCTCCATCCAGTCGGCGCTGGAAAGGAACATCTGTTCCTCGCCGCCATTGAGGAAGTAGAACACCCGCGTATGCTCAAGGAAGCGGCCGATGATCGAGCGTACGTGAATGTTGTGGGAGACCCCGGCGATGCCCGGACGCAGGCAGCACATGCCCCGCACCACCAGATCGATGCGCACACCGGACTGGCTGGCCTTGTATAACGCACGGATGACTTTCGGGTCGGTCAGCGAGTTGAACTTGGCGATGATGTGCGCCGGTTTGCCTTCGAGCGCGAACTGCGTCTCGCGGGCAATCATGTCGAGCATGCCCTTCTTCAGCGTGAACGGCGCGTGCAGCAGCTTCTTCATGCGCAGGGTTTTACCCATGCCGATCAACTGGCTGAACAGTTTGCCGACGTCTTCGCACAAGGCATCGTCGGACGTCAACAGGCTATAGTCGGTGTACAGACGGGCGTTGGCGGCGTGGTAGTTACCCGTCCCCAAGTGCGCGTATCGAACGATTTCGCCCGCCTCGCGACGCAAGATCAGCATCATCTCGTCTTGAAACCGACCACGCCGTAGATCACCACCGCGCCGGCCGCCTGCAGACGGCTGGCCAGTTGCAGGTTGGACTCTTCGTCGAACCGCGCACGCAACTCGATCACCGCCGTGACTTCCTTGCCGTTGCGCGCGGCATCAACCAGCGCATCGACAATTTCCGAGTTGGCGCCGGAGCGGTACAGGGTCTGACGAACCGCCAGCACGTGCGGGTCTTTCGCGGCCTGACGCAGCAGATCGACGACCGGGGTGAACGACTCGAAAGGGTGCAGCAGCAAGATGTCCTGCTTGCTGATCACGCTGAAGATGTTCTCGCTGTTTTGCAGCAGTTTCGGGATCTGCGGCGTGAACGGCAGGTATTGCAATTCGCGCTGACTGTCGAGGCCGGTGATGCTGAACAAACGGGTCAGGTTGACCGGACCGTTGACCTGATACAGCTCGGACTCGTGCAGGTTGAACTGCTTGAGCAGGTAGTCGGACAGGAGTTTCGGGCACGTGTCGGCCACTTCCAGACGGACCGCGTCGCCGTAGCGGCGGGAGAACAGTTCACCGCGCAAAGCGCGGGCCAGGTCTTCGACATCCTCGGAATCCAGCGCCAGGTCGGCATTTCGGGTCAGACGGAACTGGTAGCAGCCCTTGACCTTCATGCCCTGGAACAGGTCATCCGCGTGTGCGTGGATCATCGACGACAGGAACACGTAATTGTCGCCTGCCCCGCCGACTTCTTCCGGGACTTTGATGACCCGAGGCAGCAGCCGTGGTGCCGGAATGATCGCCAGACCGGAATCGCGACCAAAGGCGTCGATGCCTTCCAGCTCGACGATAAAGTTCAGGCTCTTGTTCACCAGCAACGGGAACGGGTGCGTCGGGTCGAGGCCGATCGGGGTGATGATCGGCGCGATCTCGTCGCGGAAATAACGGCGCACCCAGGTTTTGATTTTGGTGGTCCAGTGACGCCGACGGATGAAGCGGACCTGATGTTTTTCCAGTTCCGGCAACAGAATGTCGTTGAGGATCGCGTATTGACGGTCGACATGACCGTGCACCAGTTCGCTGATGCGCGCCAATGCCTGATGCGGCTGCAGACCATCGGCGCCGGCCTGTTCGCGGGCGAACGTGATCTGCTTCTTGAGGCCAGCCACGCGAATTTCGAAAAATTCGTCGAGGTTGCTGGAGAAGATCAGCAGAAATTTCAGCCGCTCAAGCAACGGGTAGGACTCATCCAGCGCCTGTTCCAGCACGCGGATGTTGAACTGCAATTGCGAGAGCTCGCGATGGATGTACAGGCTGCTGTCATCCAGGCCGGGGGTGGCAATCGCTGGCGCCGCCGTCGTTTCGGCCACGATCACGGGTGGAGATGGCTCCAGTTCCGGCGGGGTTTCGACGACTTGCTCGACCACAGGCAGAGCTTCTTTTACGGCAACTTCAGTGAGGCCTTCGGTATTCATGGAATGTTCCTGGGAGGGCTATTGTTGCTCTCGTAACAGTTGAGCAGCACGGACGGCAAAGTAAGTCAGGATGCCGTCAGCGCCTGCACGTTTAAAAGCGGTCAGGGATTCAAGGATAACCCCTTCGCTCAACCAGCCATTCTGGATTGCCGCCATGTGCATGGCGTATTCGCCGCTGACTTGATAAACAAAAGTCGGGACTTTGAATTCTTCTTTGACGCGGTAAAGGATGTCCAGGTAAGGCATGCCGGGTTTGACCATGACCATGTCCGCACCTTCTGACAAGTCGGCCGCCACCTCATGCAGGGCTTCGTTGCTGTTGGCCGGGTCCATCTGGTACGAAGCCTTGTTGGCCTTGCCCAGGTTCGACGCCGACCCCACCGCATCGCGGAACGGGCCGTAATAGGCGCTGGCGTATTTGGCCGAGTAGGCCATGATCCGCACGTTGACGTGATCGGCCAGTTCAAGGGCTTCGCGGATTGCCTGAATGCGCCCGTCCATCATGTCCGAGGGCGCAACGACCTGCGCGCCGGCTTCGGCATGGGACAGCGCCTGGCGGACCAGTGCATCGACAGTAATGTCGTTCTGCACGTAGCCTTCTTCGTCGAGGATACCGTCCTGGCCGTGAGTGGTGAACGGGTCGAGGGCAACGTCGGTGATCACACCCAGTTCAGGGAAGCGCGCACGCAACGCACGCGTGGCGCGTTGGGCAATACCGTCAGGGTTCCAGGCTTCAGCCGCGTCCAGCGACTTGAGCTCTGGCGGCGTCACCGGGAACAGTGCCAGCGCCGGAATCCCCAGTTCGACCCACTTGGCTGCTTCTTCAAGCAGCAGGTCGATGGTCAACCGCTCGACACCCGGCATCGAGGCCACCGCCTCGCGACGGTTTTCGCCGTCAAGCACGAACACCGGCAGGATCAGGTCATTGACGGTCAACACGCTCTCACGGACCAGTCGACGCGAAAAATCATCACGACGGTTGCGGCGCAATCGGGTGGCGGGGAACAGACGGTTGGCAGGGGTAAAGCTCACGGCAGACTCCTGAGCCCGCGCTGACGGGCGAGCGTGACAGTTATAAGCGGCCATTATGACGGTGGTATTACAGTTATGTGCACCCCTATGACAAGTAAGCGCTTTCCATTGTCCTTGTAGGAATTCTTCACGTCGAGACACATTTGGACACTTTCATGAATGTGCCTGAAGGGTTAGGCTGCGCGTTCATTTCGCCAGCACCCAGACAATGCTCCAGCAATTTCTTCAGGAATTCGGGTATTTCGCCCTGTTTCTCGGCACCTTCTTTGAAGGCGAAACCATCCTGGTGCTCGCAGGCTTTCTCGCGTTCCGCGGATACATGGACATCAAGATCGTCGCGATCGTGGCGTTCTGCGGCAGTTATGCCGGTGACCAGTTGTGGTATTTCCTGGGACGCAAGCACGGCCGCAAGCTTCTGGCGCGCAAACCGCGCTGGCAACTGATGGGTGACCGGGCACTGGAACATATCCGCCGGCACCCGGACATCTGGGTGTTGAGCTTCCGCTTCGTCTACGGCTTGCGCACCGTCATGCCGGTGGCGATCGGTTTGTCGGGTTATCCGCCAGCGCGATATCTGCTGCTTAACGGCATTGGCGCTGCGATCTGGGCCTGCGCACTGGCCGCTGCCGCCTATCATTTCGGCGCGGTGCTGGAAGGCATGCTCGGCAGTGTGAAGAAATACGAATTGTGGGTGCTCGGCGCGCTGCTCGTGCTGGGCGTGGGGCTGTGGCTGCGTCGACGTTTCAAGAATGCCCGTCTGGCGAAGAAAATCTACGCTGACGAGCAGGCGTTGAAAGCCGAACAGGCCAAATCCGCCGGGCCTACGACGCCCATCGAGTAAGACGGTTTCTACAGCAGTAGAGACCGATTGCGCTAAGCAGACTGTAACTGAGCAACGCAACCCAACTGATCGCACTGGCTGGCCACAGCCCGGCCAGCGGTGCGAGCCACACCAGCGGCAGGTTCGACGCCAGCCGCAACAACTCAAGCTTCCACGCCCACGGGCGATTCTCCAGCGCCACGCCCAACACGAACAGCCCCAACGCCACCGCGCTCCAGCCAAGCACTAATGCCGGGGTGGGCAGCTGCTGCTCGACATTCATCAGGTAGCTGCCCAGCGCGATGTACACGCAGAACTGCAGCAGCACATAAATCTGCTGACGTGAATCCAGCGGCACCTCGTATTTGCGGAACTGACTCAAGTCCGGCTTGCTCATCGGGTATTGGGCGGCGACGTCTGCCGGACGCCACCCGGTGCGCATGAACCAGATCCGCAGCTTGTCCCACTTGCTCTGCGCCCGTCGCGCGTCGGCCCACAGCTGCGCATAAAACTGCACGTTGGCCCATAGCGGATTCCAGCTCGCCAATGGCGTGGTCACGCCGAAAATCACCGGTTCGTTATCGTCCTCTTCCTGGAACGAGCCAAATAGACGGTCCCAAATAATGAACACCCCGCCGTAGTTGCGATCCATGTAGAGAGCGTTCTGTGCATGGTGGGCCCGATGATTGGATGGCGTAACGAAGAACCACTCGAACCAGCCGAGCTTTGGAATGTGCCGCGTGTGCACCCAGAATTGATACAGCAGGTTCAGCGCCGCAACGCTGACGAACACCAGCAACGGCACGCCGAGCACGGCCATCGGCAGGTAAAAAATCCAGCTCAGCAGGAAGCCGGTGCTGGTCTGGCGCAACGCCGTGGAGAGGTTGTAGTCCTCGCTTTGGTGATGCACCGAATGCGCCGCCCAAAGGATGTTGCGCTCATGGCCCATGCGATGCAGCCAGTAGTAGCAAAAGTCATAGAGCACGAAGGCGAAAACCCAGACCCAGACGCTGTCGGCCGCAAGTTCAAACAGCGCCAGATGATTGAGGGCGAACGCATAGGTGACCAGGCCAACACCTTTGGTCAACAGGCCCGTGGTGGTCGACAGCACGCCGGTGCTGATGCTGTTGATGGCGTCGGCCAGCCGATAATTGCTGACCCCGCGCCAACGGTCGGCCAACAGCTCGGCAGCGATCAGCACGAAGAAAAACGGCACCGCATACAGAATGAAGTCCATGACGCGCCCTGATCAGAATCCTGAGGACAGATCCTAGGTGTAGCCGTGAATTAACCCTATGGCAACGAGTGACAAATTAGTGGACATTTAACGCCATAAACAAGGAGAAAAGACCATGAGCAAAAAAGTCGCAGTGATCCTTTCCGGCTGTGGCGTCTACGACGGCGCCGAGATCCACGAGAGCGTGATCACCCTGCTCCGTCTGGACCAGCGTGGCGCCCAGGTGCAATGTTTTGCGCCCAATATCGCCCAATTGCATGTGATCAATCACCTGAACGGCGAAGAGATGCCGGAGTCGCGCAACGTGCTGGTGGAATCGGCGCGGATTGCCCGGGGCAATGTCAAGGATCTAAGTGAAGCGAGCGTCGAGGACTTCGATGCGTTGATCGTGCCCGGCGGTTTCGGCTCGGCCAAGAATCTGTCGAATTTTGCCATCGAAGGCGCTGGCTGCTCGGTACAACCGCAAGTACTGGCATTGACCGAGGCGTTTGCCGAGGCAGGCAAACCGGTGGGGCTGATCTGCATTTCGCCGGCCCTGGCGGCGAAGATCTACGGCCCCGGCGTGACCTGCACGATTGGCAATGACGCCGAGACGGCCACTGCGATGAACAAGATGGGGGCTACTCATACCGAGTGCGCGGTGACTGACATCGTCGAGGACAAGGCACGCAAACTGGTGAGCACACCGGCCTACATGCTGGCGCAGACGATCAGCGAGGCGGCGTCCGGCATCAACAAACTGGTCGACCGGGTGCTTGAGCTGACCCACGAAAACGACGAGTAACACGGGTACTGTAGGAGCTGGCTTGCCAGCGATGAGGTCGCAACATTCAACGCATCATTTGTTGGTTGTTAGATTGCTATCGCTGGCAAGCCAGCTCCTACAGGGGTTGAGGCAGGATCAGGATTTGCGTGTCAGCCGCGTAAGAATCCGGTCCAGCGCATTGGCGAACGCCTGCTTTTCACGCTCGCCAAACGGCGCCGGTCCGCCGCTCATTTGCCCCTGTTCACGCAGATCAGTGAACAGATTGCGCACCGCCAGGCGATCACCCATGTTCTGCGCATCGAACTCCTTGCCGCGCGGGTCGAGCGCTGACACGCCCTTCTTGACCAAACGGTCGGCCAGCGGTACGTCGCTGCAGATCACCAGCTCACCCGGCACAGCGTGTTCCACCAGGTAATCGTCGGCCGCATCAGGGCCGCTGGGCACCACAATCAGTTTCACCAGCGCAAGGCCCGGTTTGATCTGCGGCTGCCCCGCCACCAGCACCACTTCGAACTGGCGCTTGAGGGCGAACTTCACCACCAGATCCTTGGCTGCCCGAGGGCAGGCGTCGGCATCGATCCATACGCGCATTGTGTTTTACCTCTCAAAAAAAATCGCGAGCAGGCTCGCTCCCACAGGTTATACGCGATCCTGTGGGAGCGAGCCTGCTCGCGATGGTGAGCGCAGCGAATGCTTCAGGAAACCTGCACCCGACGCTTCTCGGCGATCCGGCTCCGACCATACAGCACAATAATCGCAACAATCGCCACGGCCTGCGCCCCCAGCGAATACGCATCGGCATGAATGCCCAGCCAATCGAAGTCAAAGAACTGCACCGGTCGCGTGCCGAAAATGCCTGCTTCCTGCAACGCCTTCACGCCATGCCCGGCGAACACCACCGACAACGCGCAGAGCAACGCGGCGTTGATGCCGAAGAACAGCGACAACGGCAACTTCGCCGAACCGCGCAAAATCACCCACGCCAGACCGACCAGCAACACCAGCGCCGTGGCACCGCCCGCCAATACTGCGTTATGGCCCGCGGGGCCGGCCTGCAGCCACAGCGTTTCGTAAAACAGGATCACTTCGAACAACTCGCGATACACCGAGAAAAACGCCAGCGTCGCAAAACCAAAACGCCCGCCGCCGCCCACCAGGCTGCTCTTGATGTAATCCTGCCAAGCCGCAGCGTGACGCCGGTCGTGCATCCACACGCCGAGCCACAGCACCATAACGCTGGCAAACAACGCCGTTGCGCCCTCCAGCAATTCGCGCTGCGAACCACTGACATCGATCACATACGCCGCCAGCGCCGAGGTCGCCAGGCCAGCCACCAACGCCAGCCCCCAGCCGACGTTGACACTGCGCACCGCCGATTGCTGACCGGTGTTACGCAGGAAAGCGAGAATCGCCGCCAGCACCAGGATGGCTTCAAGACCTTCGCGCAGCAGAATCAGCAGACCGGAGATGTAACTCAGCGACCAACTCAAGCCATCGCTGCCCAACAGGCCGGCCGACTCCTTCAACTTGGCTTTGGCGGTATCCAGACGCTGTTGCACCTCGGTCAACGGCAAGCCGTCCTGCAAGGATTGGCGGTAAGCCATCAGCGATTTTTCAGTGTCCTTGCGCACGTTGGCGTCGACGTTATCGAGGGAGCTCTCGACCAGCTCGAAACCTTCCAGATACGCGGCCACCGACAAGTCGTACGCCTGATCGTGATCGCCACCACGATACGCGGCGATACTTTTGTCCAGCGTCGTTGCGGTGTAATCGAGCAGTTGACCCGGGCCACGCTTGACCTGCGGCGGCTGCGCGCGCTGGGCACGGAATGTCGCCGCTGCTTGCGGGCCTTCAGCAGCCAGCACTTCAGCCGGTGTCCGACGGGCGAGGTCGGCGATGTTGTAGGTCTTTTCAGACTTCGCGGCCGCCGGGTCGGCGCTGAAACCGGCGATATAGGTCGCCAGATCCCAGCGCTGACGATCGTCCAGTTGATCGGCGAAGGACGGCATGTCAGTGCCTTCGACGCCCATCCCCACGGTGTTGTAAATCGCATACAGGCTGAGGCGATCCAGTCGCGCAGCATCGCGCAGGTTCGCCGGCGGCGGTGTCATGCCCACGCCCGCAGGACCGTCACCGGCGCCGGTATCGCCATGACACACGGAGCATTGCTGGAGGT
>JALYPE010000100.1 GCA_030856525.1 Pseudomonadota bacterium
AATGAAAGCGCAGCAAGCGATCCGTGTCCGCGACGTAAAGGTCAGTGCCAACCAGGGTCATGCCGAACGGTGAATTAAGGTTTTCCAGAAACACCGTGCGTGTTTCGGCAACGCCATCGTGATCGGCATCGCGCAACAGAGAGATTCGATTCGCGCTGGGCACGCCGGCGCCGGCACGGCCCATGACTTTCTCAGTGATCCAGCCTTTGATGCCCTTGCTGTCGTCCGGCTTGGCCGGTGCATTGGTTTCGGCCACCAGCACGTCACCGTTGGGCAGTACGTAGAGCCAGCGCGGGTGATCCAGGCCTTCGGCAAACGCCGCCACTTGCGTTCCCGCTGCCGGAACCGGTTTGGCACCTTCAGGCCAACCTATTGCGGGCGCAATGTTCACTGTCGGGATCAGGGTCTTGTTCGGTTCTGGTAATTTTGGCGATGGGCCGGTGCCGTCGGACACCTGCAGCGTGGAAGTTTCGCCGCAGGCCGCAAGTCCTCCGGCGAGTACGATGACGAGAGCGAGTTGGGGCTTGCGCATGCTGATCTTCCCTCTGAATGCAGTGGCTTGATCAGTAGAGAAGCGCAAACCCGGGATGGTTCAACCGATCAGCCACGCGCTTCCTTGAGCAGCAGGGCGATGCCGGGGTGATAATTGCCGGCCTCATTGTGCAACTTGCGGTAGGCGTACGGGAAATACCAGGCGACGGCGCAGGTGTGTTCCTTCTGCAAATCGTCGACCATGTCCTGGAGTTCTTACGGGGTGGCGCTGTGCTGGGATTTTTGCGGGGCGACGAACAGGCAACCGAGTTTCAGGTCGCTGGCGTAGCTGATTTTCCTCGCGTCGCTGGTAATATCGGCCAATGCCTGTGTCAGATTCAAGCTGTTGACCTTCGGCCAGCGTTGCGAGGCCTGAAGGAAGGCGCGCTCTTCGCAGGTGGCGATCAGCAAATCGGCGCGCGCATTGCGCTCACCTTCCTCACTCTGTTTGCGGGTCGGCGTTTGCTGCAGCGTGACCATTTCCGCCATCCACGCAGCGGCCGAGAGCATGCTGAGGTTGGCTTTTTCGTCATGCCAGTAAGGCGTTTCATTATCGCCGCGCACGGCGTTGAAACGGTCGATGCAATCGAACCAGCGTTCGAGCGCCGGGCGCAGGAATTCCAGCTTTGGATTGCTGATGATCATGCCTTGCATGTGGCTCACCCTTGTTATTGTAATGGGGCAGATGTGGCTCTTTGATATCGCTGCTTGAAGTGTGGCACAAGATCGGCGACAGCAAATGGATCGACGTACGTTATTTACCCCGCCGACTCCCGGCTTCAATTGACGCTCCACCCCCAACCCTCTAACCTTCGCCGCTTGTTTCAGGTGCTCTGTGGCGAAGGCCGACAGAGTGAAACAGGGAAACCGGTGAGTGCGATGCTCCAGCAGATGGAGGCCCACAATCCCGGCGCTGCCCCCGCAACGGTAAATGAGTGAACACTGCGTCTTGAGCCACTGTGTCGATTGTCGGCATGGGAAGGCGCGCAGTCAGGCGAACGCCGCTCATGAGCCCGGAGACCGGCCTGATTCATCCAACGGCATCACGGTGGGCGATGCCAGGCTTTTTGCCGTCTATTCTTGTGCCTGCCCGCCGTTATCCAGTCTCAACGGAGAGCTCCCCATGACCGATTCCCCTGATCGTGACGAACGTCATCTGGCGCGCATGTTGCGCAAAAAAGCCGTGATCGACGAACGCATCGCCAATTCGCCAAACGAATGCGGCCTGCTGCTGGTACTGACTGGCAATGGCAAAGGCAAAAGCAGTTCGGCATTCGGCATGCTGGCGCGGTCGATGGGCCACGGCATGCGGTGCGGCGTGGTGCAGTTCATCAAGGGACGCAACAGCACCGGCGAGGAATTGTTCTTCCGGCGCTTCCCGGAGCAGGTGCGGTTTCATGTGATGGGCGAGGGCTTCACCTGGGAAACCCAAGACCGCCAGCGTGACATCGCCGCCGCCCAAGCCGCGTGGGAAGTATCCCGCGAACTGTTGCGCGATCCGTCAATTGGCATGGTGGTGCTCGACGAATTGAACATCGCGCTGAAGCATGGCTACCTCGATCTCGATCAAGTGCTCAGCGACCTGCAAGCGCGACCACCGATGCAGCACGTCGTCGTCACCGGTCGGGGTGCAAAACCGGAGATGATCGAACTGGCCGACACGGTCACCGAAATGGGTGTGATCAAGCACGCTTTCCAGGCCGGGATCAAAGCGCAGAAAGGCGTCGAACTGTGAACCAGCCACGCCATTGCCCGGCGGTATTGATTGCCGCGCCGGCTTCCGGTCAGGGCAAGACCACCGTCACCGCCGCGTTGGCCCGGTTGCACCGCAATCAGGGGCGCAAGGTACGCGTGTTCAAGTGCGGACCGGACTTTCTCGACCCGATGATTCTCGAACGCGCCAGCGGTGCGCCGGTGTATCAACTGGACATGTGGATGGTCGGCGAGCAGGACAGTCGTCGGCTGTTGTGGGAAGCCGCCGCTGAAGCCGACCTTATTTTGATCGAAGGGGTCATGGGCCTGTTCGACGGCACGCCGTCCAGCGCCGACCTGGCGCGACACTTTGGTGTGCCGGTGCTCGCCGTCATCGATGGCACGGCAATGGCGCAGACCTTCGGTGCCCTGGCGTTGGGGCTGGCGAAATATCAGCCGGATTTGCCGTTTGCGGGCGTCCTGGCCAATCGCGTCGGCACCCTGCGTCACGCGCAATTGCTGGAAGGCAGCCTGACCGAAGGTTTGCGCTGGTACGGCGCCTTGTCCCGAGAGACCGGGATTGAATTGCCAAGTCGCCATCTCGGCCTGGTCCAGGCCAGTGAATTGAACGATCTCGATGTGCGCCTCGATGCGGCGGCCAACGCGTTGGCCAGCAGTTGCGAAGTGGCGCTGCCACCGCCGGTGCAATTCGCCGCGCCAGACGTTATCGCTGTCGAGCCATTGCTGGCCGGTGTGCGGATTGCGGTTGCGCATGACGAAGCGTTTGCGTTCACCTACGGTGCGAGCCTGGATGTGCTGCGGGCCATGGGTGCCGAACTGCGGTTTTTCTCGCCGATCCGCGATGCCGATCTGCCCGAAGCGGACAGCCTTTATCTGCCTGGTGGTTACCCGGAGTTGCACCATGTGGCGTTGTCGCAGAACGCCTCGATGCTGGAGGCCATTCGCGCCCATCACGCGGCGGGCAAACCGCTGCTGGCCGAATGTGGCGGCATGTTGTATCTGCTCTATTCGCTGACCGATGTCGAAGGCACTCGCGCTGAGCTTGTCGGG
>JALYPE010000117.1 GCA_030856525.1 Pseudomonadota bacterium
GGTTAAAGCCTTCTGGAGCAAGACTTTAGGCAAATTGACATTCGAATTTATCTCACTATAGTGGTGCGGGCCCTGCGTGGGGGGTCTGTCTGATGGTTCAAGCATAAATAGGAGGCCACATGGCTGACAAAAAAGCGCAGTTGATCATCGAGGGCGCAGCCCCCGTCGAGCTGCCCATTTTAACCGGCACCGTTGGTCCCGATGTAATCGATGTTCGGGGCCTGACGGCCACGGGCCGCTTCACTTTCGACCCTGGTTTCATGTCGACCGCCTCGTGCGAATCGAAGATTACCTATATCGATGGTGACAACGGCATCTTGCTGCACCGCGGCTACCCGATCGAGCAGCTGGCTGAAAAGTCGGACTACCTGGAAACCTGCTATCTGCTGCTCAACGGCGAATTGCCGACTGCAGAACAGAAGGCCCAGTTCGTCAGCACCGTGAAGAACCACACCATGGTCCACGAGCAGCTGAAGACCTTCTTCAACGGCTTTCGCCGCGACGCCCACCCAATGGCCGTCATGTGCGGTGTAGTCGGCGCCCTCTCGGCCTTCTACCACGACTCCCTGGACATCAATAACCCGCAGCATCGCGAAATCTCCGCGATCCGTCTGGTTGCCAAGATGCCGACCCTGGCAGCGATGGTTTACAAGTACTCCATGGGCCAACCCATGATGTACCCGCGCAACGATCTTTCGTACGCGGAAAACTTCCTACACATGATGTTCAACACGCCGTGCGAGATCAAACCGATCAGCCCGGTACTCGCCAAGGCCATGGACCGGATCTTCATCCTTCATGCCGACCACGAGCAGAACGCATCGACTTCCACAGTGCGCCTCGCCGGTTCTTCGGGCGCCAACCCGTTTGCCTGCATCGCCGCCGGCATCGCTGCATTGTGGGGCCCTGCCCACGGCGGCGCGAACGAAGCTGTTCTGACCATGCTTGACGAGATTGGCGATGTGTCGAACATCGACAAGTACATCGCCAAGGCCAAGGACAAGAACGATCCGTTCAAGCTGATGGGCTTCGGTCACCGGGTTTACAAAAACCGCGATCCGCGCGCTACCGTGATGAAGCAGACCTGCGACGAAGTGTTGAAGGAGCTTGGTATTCAGAACGATCCGCAACTCGAACTGGCCATGCGCCTGGAAGAGATCGCGCTGACCGACCCGTACTTCATCGAGCGCTCCCTGTACCCGAATGTCGACTTCTACTCGGGGATCATCCTCAAGGCGATCGGCATTCCAACCAGCATGTTCACCGTGATCTTCGCGTTGGCGCGTACGGTTGGCTGGATCTCGCACTGGAAGGAAATGCTCTCCAGCCCGTACAAGATTGGCCGTCCGCGTCAGTTGTATACCGGTTACGAGTCGCGTGATATTTCCAAGCTGGAAGATCGCAAGTAAGCACTGTCTTGCGATAACCGTTTTAGCTGCATAAAAAACGGCCTCTATTTGATAGAGGCCGTTTTTGTTTATGCGGTGAGAATAATTGAGGCGTCAAGCGTCCCGCGAACTGCTGCGGTACATGAAAACCAGCGCCAATCCCAAAAGTACCATTGCCAACACGCGACTCCCCGACAACTCAATTGCCGGATTTCCCAGCCAGCCGAAGTTATCGATCAACATCCCCATGCCCAACTGCCCGACAATGACTGCCACCGTCGCCACGGCAGTCCCTACGCGGGGCACAGCGCCGACCATCACGATCATGTAAACCACACCGAACAATGCCCCGCCGAGCTGCCACTTCGGCACGTCCAGCAAACTCATCGCATGCGCCGGTTCAAAAAACAGAATCAGCAACCCCGTCACTACAGCACCTACCGCAAACGTCAGCAAACTGCTGCGCAATACGCCGACCGTCTCACCCAGACGCCCGTTGATTGCCGCTTGCACGCTCAGTACCGCACCGGCCGCCACCACTACCGCCAACAGAATAATCAGATTCATCATCAACCCCGAGCAATCAGAACAAGCGCCGCCACAATCAGCAGCAAGGCCAGCCAACGTTCACCGTTGATCTTTTTGCGCGTGGCGCCGAACCAGCCAAAATGGTCGATCAGCACACTCTTGCCGACCTGCCCGGAC
>JALYPE010000128.1 GCA_030856525.1 Pseudomonadota bacterium
CTCCATCGGTCCCCTGATGCTGGTGCTTTTCCTGCTCAGCGTGATCAGCCACAACGCGCTTAACCTGTACGGCGCAGTGCTGTCGATCATCACCCTCGTGCAGACCTTCGCGTACCGCTGGATTCCAACGGCCAAAAGCCGCGCGGTAATCTCCATCCTCTTGTTGGCAGCCTGTGCGATTGCAGCGGTATTTGCTTCGAAAGACTTCATTGGCCACTTCGTCGACATGGTGTTGGTGTTGTTGGTGGTACTGGTGCCGTGGACGGCGATCAACCTGATCGACTTCTACGCGATCCATAAGGGCAAGTACGACATTGCCTCGATCTTCCGCGTGGATGGCGGAATTTATGGCCGCTACAATCCGCACGCTTTGCTGGCGTATGCGGTAGGGATTGCGGTGCAGATTCCCTTCATGAACACGCCGCTGTACGTGGGCCCGATTTCGCAACACATCAACGGCGCAGATCTGTCCTGGGTGGTGGGGCTGGTGGTGACGTCACCGCTGTATTTCTGGTTGGCGAGTCGGGACAGTGCATACAAACGCCGAATGACTGAAGGGAAGTGGGTTGCAAATGTCTGAGCGTCTATCGATACGCTTTCACTTGGGCTGAAGATTCGCAGTCGCGAATCAGCTGGTCAGCGCCCGGCTCTGAATCACTCGTATGCTCAAGAGTGATCAGGTCAGGCGCTGACTGGCTGTTCTCAGACGGGCGTTCTAGCGAAGCAAACGGACGTTCTCGTTGATCCGTTGTTGAATGCGCTGCAGCGTGTCCTCGGTGATCATCTGCGGGAACAGGCTCTGCGCCAAGGCTGCAAACTGGCTGGCCGATTCGCACATTCGGGTGATGATGTCCGCTGCCGACCCCGCCGGGACCTCGGCTTCCTCTGCAAGCCTTAGCATCCCGCCTCGCGTGACTTCCAGTGCCTCTCCCATCACATCCATCTGGTGGTAGCCTCCGGGGCCTTCGCAAAACGTTACATCATAGGCCGGCGCCAAATGCCATGTGCCGGAACGCGACATGACGTAAGCAAAGTTTTTCGGGTGATCGTCCCGATTGTTGAACGCGACGTTGAAGACCGCACGCTCGAAGGCCAGCGCTTTTTCTCGCACATCGTTGGTGCACATCTGTGTCGCCCGCATGAAGTTCACGTAGTCCAGCGATCCCGGTGACTTGTAGTCGGCTCCGGTAAAGGCTGCGAGGCTTTGCATGGGCACGCGCTGACCGTCCATTCGATCAAAGCGTCTACTGGCGAAAGCTGCCAGCCCGTTGGGCAGATTGAAGTGCTGCGTGTCCGGGGTCTGGATGCCGCACCTGCGCAAGCACTCGGCGTAGACCATTTCGATAGCACAGACTTCAGGGTGTTCGTCTTTCGCCGGAAACTTGATCAGCCAGGCTTCAAAGCCCGGTGTGGCGGCCGTCGTAAACGTTCCATCCTGAGGGTTGCGGAAGACTAACGCCTTGGGCCTCGCACCTTGAGGCGAGCCCCCCACCAGCAGCAGCGTTTGCAGAAACTCCCCGCCTTCACCCTTAAGCACTTCCTGAACCTCAGCCGCGAGCGACTCGACGGGAATGTGCGCTTGCGACACCTCCCCCTCAGGCGCTACAGGTTCGAATGAAAGTGCTCCCATGGCATTTTTGCCGATGTACGCCAAACGTTCCAAGGGTCCAATCCGTGCTGCATTGAGATTGCGGCGCCTGAACAACCGGTCCATCAGCAACATGCCCCAACCGTCGGGCAGCGAGTCATAGACAGGTCCTGGAAGGCCGAACTGATGATTTGGGAAGCCTCGACGTAAAGAAACTCCCTCCAATGGCAGCGTGTAGGCCGACAGCTCGAGGCCCTTGCTCTTCGCCAGATCACTGTACTCAAACATGATCTGCGGGCGGCCGGTGAGTGCAGTCGTAGACACCAGCGTGCCCCACAGCCAGCGTTCACCCCAGCCAACGTAGAAAACCTCAACGTGTTCAAGCATCGGTAATCTTCTTTTTTATACGTTGGCGATTAACACTGGTTTCATAGCGGCGAATGTCGTCCAGGCTGTCGAGTTTTGGCATGAACAACTGTTCGAGCTCTTTGGTGCGTCCGAGGACCATCGCTACACGGACCACGTTTTCAAAACCGACATTTCGCCCTGCTTCCAGGTTAGACACGGTGTTCGTCCCGATGCCAGCGCGCCCGGCGACATCCGCCTGGGTTAATTGCAGAGTCAATCGCTCTTTGCGCAAACGAGCGCAAAGGCGCTTAACAAGCTCGTTTGGTTTGACGAAATCTAACTCCAGCATAGTGT
>JALYPE010000136.1 GCA_030856525.1 Pseudomonadota bacterium
GTGCAGCACGCCGGCCGCCTGCCCTACCAGATCCGCGCCCATCCGAATGGCTTTTGCCGCATCGACACCGTTACGAATGCCACCCGAAGCAATCAGAGTTACATCCGGCAATACTTTTCGGACCATCGCCAGACTGGTCGCCGTTGGAATACCCCAGTCGGCGAAGGCCATGGCCACTTCCCGATCCGCCGGCAGCGCAGCCCGTTTCGCCTCGACCGCCGCCCAACTGGTGCCGCCGCAACCGGCGACGTCTATCACGCGCACGCCGGCCTGGACCAAGGCCACTGCAACCTGCGCCGACAGCCCGGCCCCGACTTCCTTGACGATCACCGGTACGCCGACACTGTCGACGGTGCGGCGGATGGCCTCCAGCACCCCGCACCAATCCTTGTCACCTTCAGCCTGAACGGCTTCCTGCAACGGATTCAGATGAATGATCAGCGCGTTGGCTTGCAAATTATCGACGGCACGGCGAGCCAGATCCATCCCGTCTTTTTCCAGCAACTGCGCGGCGCCGATGTTGCTCAGCAACGCGATGTCCGGCGCCAGTCGACGCAGTTCGCGGGTCAGGCCCTGATCGTTACCGCTGCGCAGCCCGACCCGTTGGGAGCCAACGCCCATGGCAATGCCCAGCGCCTGCGCGGCCTCGGCCAGGTGGCGATTGATCGCAGTGGCGCGCTCGGCGCCGCCGGTCATGGAGCTGATCAGTAGCGGCGCACGCAACGGGATGCCGAGCAATTCGCTGCGCAGATCAATAGCGCCCAAGTCCAGTTCCGGCAGCGCACAGTGCTCGAACCGGATAGCATCGAGGCCGTTGCCCGCCCCATTGACGCCGTCCTGTCGGCCCAACACGATATCCAGATGATCGTCCTTGCGCCGACTCAGGTCGCTTTTATTCATGGCTACTCCATTTACTCGGATCAATTTAGTCCGGACGCGGTCTGCTGAATGAGTAGTGTTGTACAAAGATCCTGCTAATGTACAGGTTATGTACAAGGTCGCTTGATTGTTGAGGCATCCACGTGCGCAACTCGTTCCGTGATAATCAGCACATCTATAGTGAAGCAGATAGACTTTTCAGCGTACTCAGTAAGGTGGAAGCGGTGATGACAATGAATTCAGGCCCGAGCTTCGACAACGGCTTCGTCGAGCACCTGGGCGCATTGCGTGCAGCAATCGATTGCCGCTTGCAGCAGTTGCTGCCGAACACCGGCAGCGAGAGCAATCTGGTGACGCAGGCCATGCGCGAAAGCAGCCTGGCACCGGGCAAGCGCATGCGGCCGATACTGTTGTTACTGGCGGCTGAAGGCCTCGGACACGAGGGTAATCAGGCGCTGGACCTGGGTTGTGCCGTGGAAATGGTGCATGCCGCTTCGCTGGTGCTTGACGATATGCCCTGCATGGACGACGCCCGCCTGCGCCGTGGTCGTCCAACCATCCACCTGCAGTTCGGTCAGGACGTGGCGATACTCACCGCCGTAGCGTTACTGAGCCGGGCATTTGGCGTCGTCGCGGCCATTGAAGGCCTGGCACCGGAAATTCGCACGCAGTTGGTCGAGGTCATGGCCAATGCCGTCGGCACTCAAGGCTTGGTGCTGGGCCAGTTTCAAGACTTGCGCGACGGCCAGAAAAGCCGCGACGCCGAACAGATCGCCCTGACCAACAGCCTGAAAACCGGTGTGCTGTTCGGCGCCATCATGGACATGGCGTGGCTGGTGGGCAGCGCCGATCAGCAAATCCGTCCGGTGCTGCAAAGCTTCGCCATGGAGCTGGGCCAGGCGTTTCAGCTGTACGACGATCTGCAGGACAAATGCGTCGACAACAATAAGGATCAGGACAAGGACAAAGGCAAATCCACCTTTGTCTCGCTGTACGGCGAGCAACGCGTCACCGAGCGTTTGCACGCTCATCTGGCGAACGCCGAACAGCACCTGTATCAGGTTTACGGCGGGTCGCCGATGATTGCCAGTTACATGAAGATGATTTTCTGGAATGCCGCCATCAGCCGGTGATGACGGTCACTGCACCAGTTTTTCGACGTTCTGACGCAATATCGCGGCGTCGGTGAAACGCTGTTCGCGGGTCACCTTGCCATTGTCCAGCACCAGCCATTGCACGCTCTCGCGATCGCCGTCATAGCGCGAAGCAACCCGCCCATCCTGATCGAGCATGATCCGGTATTTGGCCGAACGCATTGCCGGCACCGCCACCAGCTTTACCAGCGACGGCATTTTCTCGATGTCGGCGACATACACCACGTGTCGCGCCTCCAGATAGCCGGCCGGCTGATCTTTCAACGCTGCATCCAGCAACTTTGCGGCCGCCATGCTTCGAGCGATCAACAGCACCTGCGCGTCATCGCTGAGGGTGTACGCCTGTTCATGCTGGTCAAGCAACGTCCACTTGACCACGGGTTTTGCGGCTTCATCGGCCACGGCAGAGAAGGCAAACAAACTGAACACAAGTGCTGCGAACCGCATAGACAGATCCTTTTCAAGGGAAGACGGGTTTGGCCGATATCAATAACGCGGCTACCGTACGCGTTGCCGCGCTGATCGGGAAGTGCAATATATCCGCAGGGTGGCTTGGACTGTCGCGAGCGCCGATACATCGCCTGAGTGAATGAAATTCTGCGGACTAACCTTTTGTATGAATGAAAGCTTCACAGATCCGGCGTATCGTCAGCGACATTTAGCGTCTGTGCGGCCACTTGCGAACCTCCCTTGCCAAGGAAGACACATGATTATTTCTTCAACATCTACTAATGCCGCCATGTCCGCCTACACGTCTGCGGTCGACAACCGCTCTGCGACGCGTGCGCGGCAGGCTGTGGAGGAAGATCAGGCACAAACGCAGAACAACGATTCGGTGAGCCTGTCCAGTACCTCCACCGCTTACAGCAACTCGATTGGCGGTAACGCGCCGTTCTTTCCGGTCCGCCCCGGCATGAACGCCGACGCACTGGTGCTGGGTGTTTCCGCGCCCGGTGCGGTTTCCAGTTCCAAGGACAAGACGTTCGCCGAAGTGGCCACCGATGCGCGCAAACGCATGGACGAAAAATACGCGCTGATGAACGCCAGCGGCAAGCCGTTCACCGACAGCGATGAAGACCGCAATGCGTTGATGGGCGATCTGGATCGACGCTCGCTGAACGCCGTTGCAACCAATCAGGGCGGCGCTTTTACTGCGCAGGAACAAGCCTCGGCTCAGGCCTTGATGCGCCAGCAGGCACGGCTCGCCACCGGTTACTACAGCGGGCCCGCGGATCAGCAGAAAAACTGGAAAGATCCGTTTGCCGATGATCCCTATGCACGCGCCAGCGCCGCGCTGGATTTCATGAACAACATGAGTCCGGAAGAGAAAGCCAGCCCCGAGTGGCTGTCTCAGCATCAGACGCTGGAGGCCGCACTGAATCAAAGTACCAGCCTGGCCCCGACCGAGAAAAAGTCCGGGCATTTCCCCAACCTGGCGGAAATCCTCGCCGGTGTCGTGACGCAGCCTGAGCAAGAGCAAAACAGTTCAGGCAAAAATGCAGACCCGAGTGTTCAGGTGATGAAAAAACTGCAATAGCTGCTGTCGTAACGCTGTCGGTGTGCCTTGAATGCAGGCCGGTGCATCGGTCTGCATCCTCGGGGCTAGCCCTGCACCGCCGCTTCAATCGCTGCGACATCAATCTTGCCCATCTGCATCATGGCTTCGAACGCGCGTTTCGCCACCGCTGGATCGGGGTCGTTGATCGCGCTGGTGAGTATGCGCGGGGTGATCTGCCACGACAGACCCCACTTGTCGCGGCACCAGCCGCAGGCACTTTCCTGGCCACCATTGCCGACAATCGCATTCCACAGACGGTCGGTCTCCGCCTGGTCGTCGGTCGCCACTTGAAATGAAAACGCCTCGCTGTGGGTGAACGCCGGGCCACCGTTGAGCCCCAGGCAAGGAATGCCCATCACCGTGAATTCCACCGTCAACACATCGCCCTGCTTGCCCGCCGGATAATCGCTGGGCGCGTGCATGATCCTGCCGACTGCACTGTCCGCAAACGTCTGCGCATAAAACTTCGCAGCGTCCAGCGCGTCGCCGTTGTACCACAGACAAAGGGTGTTTTTGCTGATCATCGCGTTTCTCCAGAACTGAATTTGAAGCGTTCAGTCTAGCGGGGCATCCAGTGTGAGGTTTTTGCGCCGTTGAGCGGTCTACTCCTCATGGCGCCCAGTGCCCTCGCGGTCGCCCGGGTAGCTGCGGGCAAGCGGGAATGCTGGCAGCCAGGATTCACGACGCACGGTCCAGCTTTCGTAAGTTGGGGTCAGTTGGTCGGGGGCATCCAGGCAACCCAGGTTGATTTCGACTTCATCGGCGCTGCGGTTGAATACCGAAGAGCCGCAGCGAGGACAGAAATGCCGGCCGGCGTAATCGCGGGTTTCGCCAGTAACCGTCACCGCGCTCTCAGCAAATATCGCCGAGGCGTGAAACAGTGCTCCATGGAATTTGCGGCAATCAAGGCAGTGGCAGAGCCCGACGCGATAGGGCTGACCAGACGCTTCGATACGTACATCGCCACAGAGGCAGCCACCGGTGATGAATTGCATGCTGGGTTTCCTCTGCGTTGAATTTCCGGGTGTTCAGCAAAAATAGACTGTTCACCCGCCAGGAGTGTTGTTGAGTGAATCTCCACTGGTCGCGCGAACTTGCTCTATAGACGCAATACAACTAAATTTGAATCTATAGATCTACAAAGTGAGATGTTGATATGGCAGTTGCCCTCCAGGAAAAAGCCTTCTCCAAAAGCCAGTGCGTGGCCGGCCTGCGCGCAGCCGTGGGTATTCTGGAAAAGTGGAGCGCTTCCAGTGACCAGGCCTGCCGCATCCTGCGCATCTCCCGCAGCACTTACACCCGTGCCCGACAACGCGACCCGGATTGGGAAGTGGCCCTCGACGCGGATCAGATGCAGCGCATCAGTTTTGTCCTCAACATCCATGCCGCCCTTCGCCTGGTATTCGATAACCCGGACAACGTGTACGGCTTCCCGTCGATGACCAACAACAACGAGTTTTTCAATGGCCGCAGTCCGCTGGAGATCATGGCGCAGGGCGATATGGTCTCCCTTTACGAAACCTTCCGGCGCATCGACGTGTTGCGTGGCGCGCAGTGGTAGCGGTGAATGAACTGGCAGAGTTTGCCGGCAAGCGCATACAGGCTTATCGACTGGTCAACTCGAAGTTTCCGCCTATCGCGCTGTTTGATGACGTCGCCGATGCGGACGAATTCGAAGTGCTCTATC
The DNA here is from genome assembly GCA_030856525.1 of Pseudomonadota bacterium. Lineage (GTDB taxonomy): Bacteria > Pseudomonadota > Gammaproteobacteria > Pseudomonadales > Pseudomonadaceae > Aquipseudomonas. The sequence goes on from JALYPE010000136.1 coordinate 5,279, forward strand.
AAATCCAGGAATTGACCAACCCCAGGTTGAAAAATGAACTGGGTCGCCTCGAGCTGATTCCTCGACGGGAGATTCCATTCGGCATTCCCGGCTGCTCTTACGCAATAGCGCCCTTCACCCACGTCAACCCGGGGGGCTCACGCTTCAGCGATGGCAGCTTCGGCGTGTTGTACCTGGCGGACACCCTGGAAACGGCACTTGCCGAAGTTCGTCACCATCAAAGTCTCTATTGGTCGAACGTCCCGAGCCTTAACTACGAACGCTTTGTGTTTCGCGGGTTGTCATGCTCTTTCATGGATAAAGGCATGAGAGATGCCACAACGATTGCAATCACCGACCCGATTTATAACCCCGACGATTACAGCCATTCCCGCCTGCTGGGAACGCAGATCAAAAAAGCACGCTGCCCGGGCATTCGTTATCACTCCGTGCGAATGCCGGGCAGTTATTGCTGGGCGCTGATGACACCGAAAGTGGTGTTATCGGTGATTCAGACAGCGCACTACGAGATGGTCTGGAATGGTCAGTTGACGAGCGTGAGTGAGATTAGCGAGGCGTGAGGGATCGGCGTGTGGTGGGGGTTACCAACTGCCGTAGGGGATGCCGTACTTTTCTATGTAGCGCTTCGCTTTTTCACTGACTGGGTAGGCATATTGTCCCTGACTTTTTCCTTGATCCGGGCCGAGTGGTTCAATTTCTGCTTGGGCGCGGGCAACTTTGATCGCATTCATGCATCGGTCCGCCACCCACACCTGAACAATCCCTCCAGGTGCTACGCCCAAATAAACCAGTGCGACATTGCCAGGTGGCTCATCCGGTGACTGCGGGCAAGGTTCATTCAACGTTGCTCGCATGATTTGCCGAGCCTCTTCCGGGATATCCACCCATGCTCGATAAGTTTGAGGCTCGACGATGGACTGCCAGCGAACGAAAATCCGTTTAGGCAAATCAGCACCGACAACCTCACGAATTCCACCGGTAATGTTGGCCCAACCTCGCGCTGACTCTTCCCCGTTTTCCGGTTCTCCACCCGCAGCCGTTCCGCCACCCGTGCGGTGAAAAACGGTACCGTTGATGTCTTCAACCGCAGTGTCTTCAACCCATGCCTTCATGTAAAAAGGTTCGTTGAAGCCAAGACTCCACCATTTTCTTGTGAGCTCGGTTTCAGGGGCTGCAAGACTTACGGCGTGACAGCCTGATATTAACAACATGCCAAATGCTATTCCCAGCAAACGCATCAAAACGTCCTCCAACTTGAATCCGGTACATGAGGGTGACGCACACGTACGCCGTCATGAGTTGGAGCATTCGTATAGCGTAAATTCACGCCACGCTCAGGATTTGAGCCCAAGGGATTGCTCCAATTAGCTGACATGTGGATATATCGTAGTTTGAGTAAACCTTGTTCGGCCGGCGTTACGTCGTAGTTGCCGCCAAGTAACCTGTCGCATAGCGCTTGAAGTTCTTGTGGTACGGCATACCGGGAAGTCATAGGAACATCAATAAACAACACGCCTCTCTCCTTAGCCAACTTATGCATCAGGCGCAGATAAACCACCGACAGCTTGCCGCTGACAGGGCGTTTGAGTTGAAGTCCTGCATACGCCCGAACTTCCTTGAATCCAGCTATTTCGCCCATTGTTACTAGCGGAGTCGGGGGCGGAGTCACGATCTCCAGCATTGCATCCGGCCAGCCGCCTGCAATCCAATTTGCTTTCTTCGACTCGGCATCACGATATATCGAAGTAGTACGAATGTCGGTACCGGCCTGCACCGTCAGCGCTTGCATCGGGCTGACCAGAACGCACTCCTCCACTTCATCCCGATACCCTCCACCGATATCCGAATGAACGCCAGGAACAGATATTT
>JALYPE010000170.1 GCA_030856525.1 Pseudomonadota bacterium
ACCTGAAGTACAACGGGCACATCTGCACATGGCAGGTTAGGGCGGGAGCTACTGGGGTCATCTGGTGTTCGGCGAAAGAGCAGTACTTTGCCTGTGACGAATGTGGTGATCTGTTTGAAAGACCTGAACAGTAAATAAGAGGGTGGGTGCGACAACCGACATCGCACCCGCTCAAGCCAGCTTCACTCAGGCAGCATCGGCCGCCGCCACCTCTGGCCGACGCGACAGCAGACTCACCAGCACAAAACTCACCACACTCACGCCCAGGCTGTAATAGATCGGCGTGTTTGCCTCCAAGCCATCCTTGACCATAAACACCAGTGACGTGACAAACCCCAATGCCATGGCGCTGATCGCACCCGCCGTCGTAGCGCGTTTCCAGTAAATCGCCCCGATCAATGGGATCAGCATGCCGCCGACCAGCAGGTTATAGGCCAGGGTCAGTGCGCTGATCACGTCGGTGACTATCAAGGCGATACCCAGCACGGCCACCCCAGTCAGCAGGGTGAACAAGCGGTTGCTGTTGATGTTCGACGGCTTGCCGCCACGCAGTTTCGGCAGCAGGTCTTCAGACAGCGTGGTCGATGCTGCGAGCAGGCCGGCGCTGGCGGTGGACATCATTGCAGCCAGTGCCGCGGCAATGACCAGACCGCGAATACCGTCCGGCAAAGACACTTTGACGATGGCCGCGAAGGCGTTGTTGACGTTGTCCAGGTCCGGGATCAATACGTGCGCTGCCATGCCGATCAAGGCGCAGACCAGGCCGTAAATGATGCAGTAGATGCCGGCGGAGGTACCGGCCACCTTCGCGACTTTTTCGCTGCGTGCAGTGAACACGCGCTGCCAGATGTCCTGGCCGATCAGGATGCCGAAAAAGTAGATCAGGAAGTACGTGATGATGGTGTCCCAGCCGATGCTGGTGAAGCTGAAACTGGCCGCGGGCAACTGCGCCACCAGTTGATCCCAACCGCCAACGCGATACATGCAGATCGGCAGCAACAGGAACATCAGGCCAACGGTCTGGATGCCGAACTGGACAATGTCGGTCAACGTCAGCGACCACATGCCGCCGATGGTGGAGTAGATCACCACGATGCCACCGCCGAGCAATACCGAAATCCAGAACGGTATGTCGAACAGCACTTGCAGCACGGTACCGATGGCCAGGATAGACGTCACCCCGATCATCAGTGCATAGGCAAGCATGATGGTCGCGCTGGCGGTCCGCGCCATTGGGTTGTAGCGCTTTTCCAGCACTTGAGTGACGGTGAATATCTTCAGTTTCAGCAACGGTTTGGCGAGGAACAGGTTAATCGCGATGATCCCGCAACCCAGCGCGGCACACAGCCAGAAACCGGAAATGCCATGAACGTAGCCCAGGCGCACGGTGCCGACGGTCGACGCCCCGCCCAGAACCGTGGCGGCCATGGTGCCCATGTAAAGGCCAGGGCCGAGGTTGCGACCTGCGACCAGATAGTCTTCGTGGGTTTTTGCCTTGCGCATGCCGTAATAACCCAGCACCAGCATTGCCACGGCGTAAATGATGACGACCAATAAATCCAAAGCCATGATGGCGTGTCTCCGATTGTCTTTTTTATGGTGAAGCGAAGATCAGTTCCCTCGTGGGAGCGGGCTTGCTCGCGAAGACAGAGACACATTCAACAACAATGTGACTGATAGTCTGCTTTCGCGAGCGAGCCCGCTCCTACAGGGGGATTGCGTAGAATCAGGCGGCTTGCCGCACTGCCGGTTTAGCGAGCGTATCCGTGCCCTTGCTGCGTGGATCATTTGGCCCGAACACGGCGGCCGGTTCCGGGAACAGACCCAGCAAGGTCAGGTACAGCACCGACGCCAGGCCCAGGGTGATCGGCAGGCTGATGTCGATGCCGCCCGCCAGTTCGCCCAGCGGGCCAACGAATTGCCCCGGCAGGTTGACGAAGCACAGACCGACCAGCGCGCTCGGGATCCACGCACCCAGTCCACGCCAGTTCCAGCCATGGGTAAACCAGTAGCGGCCGCCTTTCTCACCGCGAGTGAACACTTGCAGATCATCCGGGCAATAGAAGCCGCGACGCACCAGCAGGCCGATGATCATGATCACCATCCACGGGGTGGTGCAGGTGATGATCAGCACGGCGAAGGTCGACACGCTCTGCACCAGGTTTGCCGCAAACCGTCCGATGAAGATGAAGGCAATCGACATCACCCCGATCAGCAGCGTCGCCTTGACCCGTGACAGCACGCGCGGGAACACGCTGGACATGTCCAGGCCGGTGCCGTACAGCGCTGTAGTGCCGGTGGACATGCCGCCGATTACCGCGATCAGGCATACCGGCAGGAAGAACCAGCTCGGCGACACGGCCAGCAAACCGCCGACGTAATTGTTGGCGGCGATGTAGTCCGGCGCTTTGATCGCGACAATGGTGGCGGTGGCGAGGCCGAACAGGAACGGGATCAAGGTAGCGATCTGTGCAGCGATCACCGCCAGCATGATCCGGCTTTTCGGGGTTTCTCGCGGAATGTAGCGCGACCAGTCACCGAGGAACGCGCCGAAGGAAATCGGGTTGCTCATGGCCACCAGCGCCGCGCCGATGAAGGCCGCCCAGAAGCCGGCCTGACCCATCGCGACAGTGCCACTGAACTGACTGTCGAACGTCGGCGCAAAGGCGAAAACCCCGAGCAGGAACAGCGCACTGGCCGCCCACACCGCGATGCGGTTGACCCATAACATGAAGCGGAAACCATAGATGCAGACGATCAACACCAGAATCGCGAACAGCCCGTAAGCCAGGCCCAGTGACAGGTCGGTTTCCGGCAGGCCGATCAGGCGCTTCGCGCCACCGATCAACGCATCACCCGAGCTCCACACCGAAAGCGAGAAGAAAGCGATCGCGGTCAACAACGACAGAAACGAGCCGACGATTCGCCCGTGCACGCCGAAGTGCGCACCGGAAGACACGGCGTTGTTGGTGCCATTGAGCGGACCGAACAGGCCCATGGGTGCAAGAATCAGCGCGCCGAGTAGCACGCCCAGAACAATCGCCCAGACACCTGCCTGGAATGACAGCCCGAACAGCACCGGGAAACTGCCAAGCACGGCGGTTGCAAAGGTATTGGCACCGCCGAAGATCAGGCGGAACAGATCGCTGGGGCGAGCGTCACGCTCGTGGTCCGGGATCTGTTCGACCCCGTTTGTTTCGATGCTGCTAAGGCTTTTGTCGTTGTTATTATTCATGATCTGCTCCGATCATAAAGGCGCGCTCATCGTGTGTGAGCGTCACCTGTTTGGCTAAGGGGATGGCAGCCCTTCCGGCATGGCGGATAAATGTTCGTGGCAGGCCAGCCATGGGCCTTGTTGTTGTCGGCGAAACACAATGGTTTCGCGCTCCTGGCTGAAGTGTTGCTCCCCTTGCATGCGCAGCTCGGTGGCCACGTCATGGATGAAAATCGCCACATCACCCTGCAGGCTGACGAAAGCGTTGCTCGAAGTGCAAGAAAGCACTTGGAAGCCATCCTCGGCGCGCCAGCTGTCCCACAACGCCTGGTAGGCATCGCGCGACAGCAAAGGCTGTTCGAGGGTGTAGAACACGAAGCTGGCATCGGCGCTGAACGCACCGAAGTAGGCTTCGCGATCGTTACGGGCAAAGGCTGCCACCAACTCGGCGGCCGCTTGTAAAACCTGTTCGCGCGGGTTCATGACCAATCCTCAGCGATGGGCCACGC
>JALYPE010000174.1 GCA_030856525.1 Pseudomonadota bacterium
ACCCAGTCCCAAGGCTTTGCTGCCGCGCAGTTTGCGACTGACCTGATCCGCCGAGATGTTCACGCTGTTGAGTACATTGCCGACGTTGTGCAGCACATTTGTCGCGATCTCTGCCATGCCGGCCAGGCGCGCTGTGTCGAGCAGTTCGCTTTGTGTGTCCTGGAGTTCACGCGTGCGTTCTTCGACCCGTACCTCCAGTTCGTCATTGGCGGTTTGCAGATCGTTGTTAACCCGGTGAATCACCGTGAAACTGCGTATCAGGTGAATCGCCAGGTACACCAGCAACAGCACCAGCAACACCGAAAACAACAGCATGAGGAAGTGGTAGCGCTGGTCGACCGCGTCAGCCTGCTGCTGATCCGCATTCAGCAAGTGGGTGATCTCATCCAGGCGGTCAGCCACAGGAATCGCTTCAATACGTTGGAGCAGATCGTTGACCACCGGCTGCTCGCGCAGGATCAGCGCAATGTGGTTGCTGAGAACCTCGATCGGGCTGTGAAACTGCTCGGGCAGGCGCAGCTTGTTCACGGCCAGCTTGTTCAGGCCGACTAAAATGTCGGCGGCTTTTTCGTCGGAAGTGACCTGGGCAAACTCGAGGCTGCTGAGAAGCAGATCGTAAGTATCGGTGGCGAAGTTCTGCAATTGCAGTTTGTCGCCATCGACGAGTTGAGCGAGTTGCTCCTGGATGCCGTCTTCGGCCGCAGGCAGAAAGGCCAGTGAGTTGCGCAGCAGCGCATTGTGAGATTTGAACTGCTCGACCAGTCGGATTTTTTCCGCGAGTGCATCGCTGTAGGCCGCATGACTGGCGCGCCAGACTGGCGAGACGTTACGGCCGTGATTCGATTCCATGGTGTCGAAGCGTTCCCACAACTCGCTCATCTCGGCCAGCGGCATCACCAGAAGATCGTAATTGGGATCGGGAGCAACCCTGGCTTTGAGAATCTGTAACTCCCAATGCGCGTTCAGCTGTTTGATCCGGCCGATGAGGTCTCGCGACTCGGCGTAGGTGGATGTCTGGTTGGAGTTTGATTTGAGGTACAAAAACAGCAGCGTCGATGCCAGTAGAACAGCTACGACACTGAGCAGTATCAGGCTGCGCCCGCGGGACATTTTCATAACGGTTTGCCCTCCCACTCACCGGTCAGGGTCTTGAGAAATTTGATGATCAGCGTCTTGTCTTCGGCAGACGGAATGCGCCCGAGCTGATACCTGAACATGACCTCTACCGCCTCTTCGAGGGTTTCGGCCGAGCCGTCATGAAAGTACGGTGCGGTCACGGCAACATTGCGCAGGCTCGGTACCTTGAACACGTTGCGGTCCATGTCGTCCTTGGTGACTTGATAGCGTCCCAGGTCAATCGGGGTGGGGTTGCCGCGAGCCTTGAAGTAATCGCCCATCACGCCGAATTTCTGCAGCATGTTGCCGCCGATGTTCACCCCTTGATGGCAGGCGATGCAGCCGTTGCTTTTGAAACGCTGGTAGCCATATTTTTCCTCCTGGCTGAGGATGCCGGTGTCGCCCCGCAGGTACTGATCGAAACGCGAATTGCTACTGATCAGCGTCCGTTCGTAAGTAGCGAGGGCGTTATTTACGTTGCTTTCAGTCACCCCGTCTGGATACGCCTTCTCGAATGACGCCCGGTAGGCGGTATCGGCACCCAGCATCTGCACCACGTCCCTCCAGTTGCCGCTCATTTCGCCCGGGCTCTGCACGGCTTCGTGTACCTGGGCGCGCAGCGTCATACTGCGCCCGTCCCAGAAGTGGCTGAAGTTCAGCGCAGCGTTGAAAATGCTGGGGGTGTTCAGCGAAACCGGCAGGCCCAGGACGCCCACAGAAAAGGCGACGGTATCAGCCCCGCCTTTGTTCAGTTGATGGCAATTGGCACAAGACAACGTGCTGTTCGCGGATAGCCGCGTTTCGTTGAACAGCTGACGCCCCAGTTCGACCTTTAATGGATTGAGCTGCGGTACGGCCGGTAACGGTTTGATCGGTTCGTTGAGCATCCCGGCCTGTGCGTTCAGGCCGAGCCCGGACAGCAGCAGAATCAGGCAGAGCAGGGACGGCGATATCATGTGATTCCTTGATTGAACGCACGCCTGCCGTTGGGCACCGTTCACAGAGGGGCAGATGAAGCGGTCTTCACCGAGTTCAGGTATTGCACGAAGGCATCCGGTTCCACCGGTTTGCTGAAGTAATAACCCTGCACTTCCTCACATTGGTGGGCCTTGAGAAATTCCAGTTGTTCGAGAGTTTCCACGCCTTCGGCAATGATGGTCAGGTTGAGGCTGCGGCCCAGGCTGATGATCGCGCTGACCAGCGCAGCGTCATTGCTGTCGCTGCTTAAGCCACGGATGAATGACTGATCGATTTTCAACACATCGATCGGGAAGCGACGCAGGTAACTGAGGCTGGAGTAGCCGGTGCCGAAATCGTCGATGGCCAGGCGAACCCCTAACGCTTTGATCCGGTTCAACGTATTGACCGTGGCTTCGACGTTTTGCATCAGTACGCCTTCGGTAATCTCCAGCTCCAGGCAGGTCGGGTCCATACCGGTTTGCTGGAGGATCTGCTCGATACTTTCAACGAAGTCGCGTTGGCGAAAGTCGATCGCCGAGATGTTTACCGACATGCAGATCTTTGGCAGCCCGGCCTTACGCCAGGCACACGTTTGTCGACAGGCCTGGGCCAACACCCACCGGCTGAGGGGGACGATCAGGCCGCTGTCTTCGGCAACCCCGATAAAATCCGAAGGGTAGATATAATCCTGACCAGGTTTCTGCCAGCGGATCAGCGCCTCGGCACCCACCACCTGACCACTGCCGAGGCCCAGTTTCGGCTGGTAATGCAGGACAAATTCGTTGCGCTCCAGCGCCAGCCGAATGCCGGTTTCGATGCTTTGCTGGTCCCGGGCACGCTGGTTCATCTCTTCGATGAAGAAGCTGAAATCGTTCGGGCCGCTTTCCTTGACGTTGCGCATCGCCGTTTCGGCTTTTTTGATCAGATCGATGGCGTCCACACCATCGTCGGGGTAAATGCTGATGCCCAGGCAAGCAGTGACGCTTAAATCGTGGCCGGCAATGTGCTGCGGACTGCGGATGGACTTGAGCAGCTTTTCGGCAATGTTTTTGGTTTGTTGCGGATGGCGGATGTCAGAGAGGATCAGCACGAACTCGTCCGAGCCGTAACGAAACACCGAATCGGACTCGCGCACGGTCGCCACCAGGTTCTGCCCGACCCGTTTCAGCATTTCATCACCGGCCGGATGACCAAGGGCATTGTTGATGCGCTTGAAGCGGTCGAGCCCGAGAAACATCACCGCCAGTTGCTTGTCATGCCGACGCGACAGCGCCAGCGATTGATTGAGGCGGTCGCCAAGCAAGGTGCTGTTGGGCAGCTCGGTGAGAACATCGAATTGCAGCAGATGGGAGACCTTGAGCAGCTCGTGAACCCGAGCCTCAATGGTCTGCTCCAGGCTGAGCATCTTACTGGCCGCGTCCTGGGCCATCTGCCATTTCCAGGTGAGGGCGCTGGCCATCTGGCGGATTTCCAGGCTGTCGAAAGGCTTTTTCAACACCAGCAGCTGGTCGCCGAACTGCAGTCGATCGGCCATGGCTTCCCAGCTGTAGTCGGAATACGCCGTGCACAGCGCAATTTGCAGATGCGGATCGACTTTCCACAGCTGCTCGATCGTCTCCAGACCGTCCCAGCCCGGCGGCATGCGCATGTCGGTAAACACCAGCGAATAGGGGCGCCCCTCTGCCAGCGCGCGTTGTACCAGCTGCAGGGCTTCCTGGCCCTGATAGGCGGAATCCAGTTCAAAGGTCGGCCGCTGTGGCTGCAAGGTGCCGAACAGTGCTGCTTCGGTCTCTGCCAGAGATTGCTCACCGTCCGGTACAGGGCCGAGGATTTTGCGAAAATCCTGATGGATGGAAGGCGTATCGTCGACGATCAGGATGCGCCGATTGGTCCTGGCCAGCGACCTGCTCATCGACATCTGCCTGCAACGGCAGCGATTGGGCGTGAAACATTCATACGGGGCATCCTTTCCCTGATCACCTGGCGAAGGGGAGATTGTGGATCCGAGTGAATGGAGCATAGTCGCCCGGCTTCAACTTCGCGTAGCTGACTGGACGAATCATTTGCGGAGCCTTGGAGTTTCCTTGCCTTTGCCCGGTGATGTCACGCTGGCGCCATTGACACGAACCTCATCCTGCCGTTTGATCGAGGCTCGCCAAGCGCGACAGTCTGCTCATTCATGTCAAAGGGACTCGCCATGATTCCACTTCAAGATCTGCTGATCTTCGCCGCCGCCGCACTGATCATGGTGCTCACGCCGGGCCCGAACATGATCTGTCTGATCTCCCGTTCGATCTGTCATGGCCGCAGGGCCGGGGTGACGTCGCTGCTGGGCGTGGTCGCTCAGCTGATGATCGAGCAACGCAGGACGGCCTGACGATGTGGATCGAGCGGTTGGATGTCAGCCATGCGCTGGCCTATCGGGCGCTGATGCTCGAAGCCTATGACCTGCATCCCCAGGCGTTCACTTCCAGTGTGCGTGAGCGCGCGGTGATGCCGCTGAGCTGGTGGGAATCGCGCCTCACCGGCAAACTGGATGTGGTGCTCGGCGCGTTCGACGAGCAGGACCTGGCCGGCATCGTCGGCCTCGCGTTCGAACCCCGGGAAAAAGCCTCGCACAAGGTGACCCTGTTCGGCATGTACGTGTCCGCCAGAGCCCGTCAGCGTGGCCTGGGTGCTCAGCTGGTGCAGGCAGCATTGTCCGAAGCGAAAAGCCATCCGAAGCTGAGGCTGATCCAGTTGACCGTCACTTCCGGCAACGATGCAGCGGTCAATCTGTACCAGCGCTGTGGTTTTGTTCAGTTCGGGCTGGAGCCGATGGCAGTGCGGGTGGGCGAGGATTACTTCGACAAGGTCCACATGTGGCGCGAGCTCTAAGCCCCGATGCAGCTTTGTGTCGGTTTATTTGACCGCGCTGACCCCGTCGAGCGTCGAGAACGAGGTGTCCTTCGCTGTCAGCAAAAAATCACGCATGTACGGCGCATCCAGCATGTCCGCGCGAATCCCCGCATACAGCGTCGCAAACAGGCCTTTGTCACCCAGCCGCTTGGCTTTCACATAACCCCGTGAGCTGTATTCATGCAGCGCCCAATGCGGCATGCCGCACACGCCGCGTCCGCTGGCGACCAGTTGCATCATCATCACCGTCAGTTCCGAGGTGCGTACCTGCGCCGGTTCGATATCGGCCGGTTCGAGGAAACGAGTGAAGATGTCCAGCCGGTCGCGCTCCACCGGGTAGGTGATCAGGGTTTCGCTGAGCAGGTCTTCCGGGACGATATAAGCTTTGCTCGCCAAGCGGTGCTGATTGGCCACTGCGAGCATTGCTTCATAGGTGAACAGCGGCACGTAGGTAATGCCCGCCAGTTCCAGGGGATCGGACGTCACCACCAAATCCAGATCGCCGCGCGCCAGCGCCGGCAGCGGTGCGAAAGCAAAACCTGACGCCAGGTCCAGTTCGACTTCCGGCCAGGCATCGCGGAACTGGTCGATGGTCGGCATCAGCCACTGAAAACAGCTGTGGCATTCGATCGCCATGTGCAAACGCCCTGCGGTGCCGCCCGCCAGTCGTGCAATGTCGCGCTCGGCGCCTCGCAGCAATGGCAGGGTCGCGTCGGCCAGTTGCAGCAGGCGCAAACCGGCGCTGGTGAACCGCACCGGTTTGGTCTTGCGCACGAACAAGGGCATGCCCATGCGCTCTTCAAGTTCCTTGAACTGGTGCGACAGCGCCGACTGCGTCAGGTGCAGGCGATCGGCCGCATCGACCAGGCTGTCGGCTTCGCGCAGGGCGTGCAGGGTTTTCAAGTGGCGGATTTCAAGCACCGGCGGCTCCATGAGGAAAACTTGTGATCAACACGAAAAGATTGAGTTTGTCTCATGTTGATCGGGCTGTCGATAATGGCGCCCTGTTTCACAGCATCTTTTATGGAGCGCAATTTCATTATGGCCCTGGCACACACACTCGGTTTCCACCATCAGGTTCCGGACTTCAGCGCTGAACAGTCGTTCAAACTGAGCTGGGAGCAGCTGTTCGATGAAGTCAGTGAAGCCCGGGCACTCGGTCAGGACGTCAAACCGGTGATCATCGGCCCGCTGACTTACCTGTGGCTGGGCAAGGTCAATCCCGGTGGCAAGGGCGATGGCAAGGACTTCGACAAGCTCGACCTGCTGGAGCGGTTGCTGCCGGCTTACAACGAAATTCTTGTGCGCCTTGCCGGGCAAGGCGTGGAGTGGGTGCAGATCGACGAACCGATTCTGACCCTCGACTTGCCGCAGGCCTGGAAGAACGCGTTCGAGCGCGCCTATAACATCCTTCAATACTCACCGTTAAAAAAACTCGTGGCCACTCATTTGAGCGGTCTGGGAGACAACCTCGGCGTGGCGGTCAGCCTGCCGGTGCAAGGCTTGCACATCGACGCGGTGCGCGCGCCGGATCAACTCGGTCAGGTGCTGGATCGCCTGCCGACTTACAAAATTCTGTCGGTGGGCCTGGTCGACGGTCGCAACGCCTGGCGCTGCGAACTGGAGCAGGCGCTGGCACAACTGCAACCGGCGCAGGAACGTTTTGGCGACAACCTGTGGGTCAGCAGTCCCTGTTCGCTGCTGCACAGCCCGGTAGACCTTGGTCGCGAAGACACGCTCGATCCAGAACTGAAAAGCTGGCTGGCATTCGCCGTGCACAAGTGTGGCGAGAACGCTGTGTTGCGTGATGCCGGAATACGACCGCTCAGCACTCTTCATTAAACTGTCACGTAACTGTGGCAGCGCGCTTGAACAAAATTCATCAGACTCGCGCTCTACTGGGGTTCTGCGTTTCGGTGTTTTTTCATGCGTGCTTTGTTTTTATCAAGGGCCCTATTTGTGGCCGCGTTGTTTTTCGGCCTGCCGTCCTTTGCGGCTTCGCGATGTGATGTCGATGTTCCCACCGAGCGGGTCGATCTGGCACAGGTCAGCCTGGCGTACCAGAGCATCGGCCGTGCGTCGGACCCGGCGCTGTTGCTGGTGATGGGCCTGGGCGGGCAGTTGATTCACTGGCCGGACGAGGTGGTGGTCGCCCTCTGTCAGCAAGGCTTCCGGGTGATTCGTTACGACAATCGCGATGTCGGCCTGTCCACTTGGCGGACATCACCGGTGGACGCCAACCTGACCTTCGAAGTGCTGCGCTACAAACTCGGCTTGCCCGTCGCGGCGCCTTACACGCTGACCGACATGGCCGGTGATGCCTTCGGTTTGATGGACGCGCTGCACGTCGAGCAATTTCACGTGCTGGGCGCGAGCATGGGCGGCATGATCGCCCAGCACATGGCCGCCATGGCGCCAGAACGGGTCGAGACCCTTACGCTGATCATGACCACTTCCGGTGCCCAGGGACTGCCGGCGCCGACGGCGGCATTGGTGCAATTGCTCTCGCGCCGCAGTGCACCGAACCGCGAGGTGGCCCTTGAGCAGCAGGCGGATTTGCTCGCGGCATTGGGCAGCCCGACGATTAGCGATGACCGGCAGGCGCTGCTGGAGCAAGCGGCGCAATCCTACGACCGGGCATTCAACCCGGAGGGCGTGAAGCGCCAGATCATGGCGATTCTTGCGGAGCGGAGCAGGGTGGCGCTGCTCAATCAGTTACGCGTCTCGACCCTTGTCGTGCATGGCACGGCGGACCCTTTGTTACCGGTGATGCACGGCGTTCATTTGGCGGCGCACATCCGCGGCAGTCAGCTGAAGCTGATTCCGGGCCTGGCTCATCGCTTTCAGGAGGCGTTCAAAGTGCCGTTGCTTGCGGCGGTGTTGCCATATCTGCGGGCGCATCGCGAAGACACGTCGCATTGGGCACAGAATGATCCCGTGCCGGACCGCAACCTTCTCTAGCAGATATTTTGCTCAGCTGTGGATGCGGACCCAGATTGAGACCAGCGCCGTCGCCGCCACCAGCCAAGCCACGGCCGCTACCGCAAGCGAAGCCTCCAGGCGGATCCGGTCAACCATCACGTACAACGTCGCCAGGTAGATGAAATACGGAATGATCGACCACATGCCAAACACAATGGTGGTCTTCAGATCCTCCAGCGAACGTCCCTTGCCGACAATGTAATGAGCAATCAACGCAAAGGTCGGGAACAACGGCACCAGCCCGGCGATGTAATAGTTTCTGGTCTTGGCCAGTGCGGCGAGGATCACCACCACCGCCGCGCCGAGGAGCGCTTTGAACATCAGGTCCATCAGTGGCTCAACCCGTATTTCTTCACTTTGTCGAAGAGCGTGGTTTTCGCCATGCCCAGTTCCTGGCTGGCTTGAGTCAAGTTACCGCCGCTGCGCTGCAAGGCATCGCTGAGCAGATTGCGTTCAAATGCTTCGACCGCTTCGGCAAACGCCAGGCCTTGGTTGCTGCCGCTCGGACCACTCTTCTTGAAGGCCGGCAGGCCGAGGGCGAAGCGTTCGGCGACGTTGCGCAGCTCGCGCACGTTGCCCGGCCAGTCGTGGCTCATCAGGTTCGACAGGGTCTGGTTGTCCAGCTCGGGCACCGCACGGTCGAAGCGCAGCGAAGACTGCTGCAGGAAGTGTTCGAACAGTTGCAGGATGTCCTCGCGACGTTCGCGCAATGGCGGCAGTTCGAGGGTTACCACGTTGAGGCGGTAATACAGGTCGCTGCGAAATTCGCCGGCCTTGCTCGATTCATCCAGGTCGGATTTGGTCGCGGCGATTACCCGGCAATCCACGGCGACGCTCTGGTTCGAGCCGAGGCGTTCGAGAGTGCGTTCCTGCAGGACCCGCAGCAATTTGATCTGCAGCGGCAGCGGCATGCTTTCCACTTCGTCGAGAAACAGCGTGCCACCGTCAGCGTGTTCGATTTTGCCGATTCGCCGTTTGCCGGCACCGGTAAACGCGTTGGCCTCGTGACCGAAAATTTCGCTTTCGAACAGATTCTCCGGCAGGCCGCCGCAGTTGAGGGCGACAAACTGTTTGGCGTGGCGCCGACTGAAATCGTGCAGACAACGCGCGACCAGCTCTTTACCGGTGCCGGTCTCGCCTTCGATCAACACATTGGCCGAGGTATCGGCGACGTTGGCGATCAGTCCGCGCAGGTTCTGCATGGCGGGCGAACGGCCGATGATTCGCCCTTCGAGGGAGTCACGCTCGGCCAGTTGTCGTCGCAGCGACGAGACTTCCCGCGCCAGGCTGCGCTGCTCCAGCGCGCGGCGAGCGACATCGACCAGGCGTTCCGGGGAGAACGGTTTCTCCATGAAATCGTAGGCGCCTTTTTGCATCGCCCCGACGGCCATGGAAATGTCACCGTGGCCGGTGATCAGCACCACCGGCAGACTGCGATCGCGGGCCTTGAGGCGGGTCAGCAGTTCCAGACCATCAATGCCCGGCAGGCGAATGTCGCTGATGACAATGCCGGCGAAGTTATCCCCAACGCGTTCGAGCGCTTCTTCGGCACTGCCGACGCCTACGCAGGGAATGTCTTCCAGGGTCAAGGCCTGCTGACAGCCGAGCAGCACATGGGGGTCGTCTTCGACGATCAATACACTAAGGTCTTTGTTCATATTGGCTCGGCAGGAGAAAGGCTTACCAACGGTAAACTGAGAACGAAGGTGGTACCGCCGCCGGACGGATGCTCGACACCCAATTGGCCACCTGTGGCAGCGGCGAGGCTGGCGGAAAGTGTCAGGCCGAGGCCCAGACCCTGTTCACCGGGTTTGGTGGTAAAGAACGGTTCGAACAGGTGCTTGCGCGCTTCGGCATCAATGCCATGGCCGTTGTCGCGTACGCGCAGGCGATATTTGTCATTGAACAGGTCGCCTTCAAGCCACAACGCTGGCAACGGCTGCGCCTGCATCGCGTCAAGGGCGTTACCGATCAGGTTGACCAGAATCTGTTCCAGGCGAGTCTGGTCGATCTGCACCTGGACGTCGGAGAAATCGCGATGCACTTTCAAGTGCTCGCTTTCGATACGACTGCCCAGCAGTTGCACCGCCGCCTCAACGGCTTTACCCAGGCTCGCCTGACCTTTGTCGTCGCCGCGACGGGCAAAGGAGCGCAGGCTGGCGGTAATTCGGCCCATGCGGTCGATCAATTCGTTGATGGTTTTAAGGTTGGTACTGGCGACGTCCAGCTGACCGCGCTCGAGAAAACGCACGGTGTTGCCGGACAACGTCCGCAGCGCGGCGAGCGGCTGGTTCAGTTCATGGGCGATGCTGGTGGACATTTGACCGATGGCCGCCAGTTTACCGGCCTGCACCAGTTCATCCTGAGCGCGGCGCAAGGTCTCTTCAGCCTGCCGCCGCTCGCGGATCTGGCTCTTGAGCCGATCGTTGCTGGCGCGCAGATCGGTGGTACGTTCGGTAATCCGACGCTCCAGTTGATTGTTGGCTTCCTGCAAGGCTTCCCGCGCGGCGAGGCGGGTAGCGATGACCTTGCGGCGTTCATTCCAGGCGATCAGCAGGAAGGCCACCAAGGCAAACGCGACCGCCACCAGAATGCCCTGATTGATCGCCTCACGGCGCAAATCCTGCAACGGCGTGAGCAGAGTGAAATTCCACGGTGTGTCGCTCAGCGGGCGGGTTTGCGAGAGGTAGCTGATGTCTTCAAGCTCTGATTCCACCTCACTGTTGGCAGGGAAGGTCAGTTTCTCCACCCCTTCGGCAAGTTTCTCCCGGGCAAGCGGCTGCAATTCGTTCAGCGGAAACCAGTAATACTGAAGGCTTCGCGCCAGTTTTTCCTTGGTTTCTTCGCTCAGCGGTATGACTGACTTGAGGCGTCGCGCCGGATCGCTGGAAAGAATGATGATGCCGTTTTCGTCACTGACGAAGGCTTCCAGGCGCGCTCGCTGCCAGCGTTCTTCCATGGCTTCGAGGCGCACTTTGACCACGGCGACGCCGATGATTTTGCCTTGTTCCTCAAGGCCATGAGCCAGGTAGTAACCCGGCTCGCCATTGGTGCTGCCGATGCCGTAGAAGCGTCCCGGCTGACCGCGTACGGCGTCTTTGAAATAGGCGCGAAAGGACAGGTCTTCTCCAAGATAACTGTCGAAATCGCGCCAGTTGCTGGTGGCCATGACGCGCCCGGTGGTGTCCATCACGTAGATGGCCCGGCTACGGCTGCGCCGATTCAGTCCTTCGAGGTATTCATTGACCGTTTGCCGGTTCGCCGCATCAGGCTCGGCCAACAACTCGGAAACACTTGATTCAAGTTCCAGCAGGCTGGGCAGGTAAGTGTATTTGCTGATCTCGCTTTCCACAGCGCGGGCGTGCAGTTCAAGCTGTCGCTGGCCGTTTTCGCTGAGGCTGCGAATGCCGTAGTGGTCGCTGACCCAATAGCCGACGTAGCCCAATCCGATCATCAGGGCGATGACCAGCGGCGGCAGGAACAAATGACGGATCAGACGGGGTTTCACGGCGAGTGATGGCGGCGCGGCGCGATAAAGAGTGGGGTCGCATTTCATCACAGATGCCTTGGGTCAACCACAACACAAATCCGGCGTCCTGTAGGAGCCGGCTTGCTGGCGATAGCGGTGTGCCTGACGACATGGATGTCAGGTTGAGATCGCATCGCTGGCAAGCCAGCTCCTACAGGGGCCGCTGGTGGTTTTTAGTGCTGCAGAATCTTCTCAAGGAAATGCTGCGCACGTTCGGAGCGGGCGCTGATGTCGCCGAAGAATTCCTCTTTCGGGCAGTCTTCGATGATCTTGCCCTGGTCCATGAAAATCACCCGGTCGGCCACTTTGCGAGCGAAGCCCATTTCGTGGGTCACGCACATCATGGTCATGCCTTCGTGTGCCAGTTGCACCATCACGTCGAGCACTTCGTTGACCATTTCCGGGTCGAGCGCCGAGGTCGGTTCGTCGAACAGCATGACGATCGGGTCCATCGCCAGCGCGCGGGCAATCGCCACACGCTGTTGCTGACCACCGGAAAGCTGCCCCGGATGCTTGTGGGCATGGGCCGAAAGGCCGACGCGCTCAAGCAACTGCATGCCTTTCTTGGTCGCTTCTTCCTTGCTGCGGCCCAGCACCTTGATCTGCGCGATGGTCAGGTTTTCGGTGATGGTCAGGTGCGGAAACAACTCGAAATGCTGGAACACCATGCCGACGCGCGAGCGCAGTTTCGGCAGGTCGGTCTTCGGGTCGGCGATGGAC
>JALYPE010000182.1 GCA_030856525.1 Pseudomonadota bacterium
CTTTCAACTCGTGCCGCAAACCCAGCAAAAAAGCCAGCTCCGCCACTACAAACAGCGGGCCGACGATCAATCCTGTCACGTCATCCACAAACGCCGGTTTGCGGCCTTCGTAGTGATGCCCGACAAACTGAATCGCCCAGCCCACCACAAACATCCCGAGACCGCTCGCCAGCCACACCAGCGTATTTTGCTGCGCGAGTACCTGGCCCGCCCAGACACACAGCGCCAGCAATGCGGTCATCAACAATCCGAGACGTAATTCCAGCCGCAGGTAAAACCACGCTGACGCCAGCGCCACCAGCATGGCCGGTGAGAGCCAGCCCCCAGCCCATTGTGGACGCGAGAGCAACACGGCCACGGCCACGACAATCAGCGGAATGCCGACAAAATGCGTGGCAATATTGCGTGGGTCGCGATGGTAGGTGGCGTATTGACTGAGATGGTCAACGAGGCTTTTCATTGTTATTCCTCCTGTAGGGTGATGGATCATGCCCCGGGTACGGATTTGGCTCTGTCAGCCAGGCGACAATCTCCAGGAGTTTTTATTTGGGCATGCAGGTTTGGCGAGCGAATCTGATGATGGGGCAGTGGTTCAGCCATTTGCCTGGTTCATTACAGGATAGTCTGCTCACGGCTGCGCGGGTGCGTCAGCTGGCGACGGGTCAGCGACTGTTCCAGCGCGGTGATGCGCCGTGCGGGTTATATGCCGTACTGGAAGGTTCGGTGCGCATTGGCGCGGTGAGTGAGCAAGGCAAGGAGGCGTTGCTGAGTGTGGTTGAAGCGCCGCACTGGTTTGGCGAGATTTGCCTGTTTGACGGTCAGCCGCGCACGCATGATGCGTTCGCCCTTAGCCATTGCGTTCTGCTGCACATCCCGCAAAACGCGTTGCTGGCTTTGCTCGACAGCCAGCCGGCGTATTGGCGGCAACTGGCGTTGTTGATGAGCCAGAAGCTGCGCCTGACCTTCATCAATCTTGAACAGCTCAGCCTGATGCCGGCTCCGGCACGCCTGGCCCATCGCTTGCTGATGATTGCCGAAGGCTATGGCGAAATCGATCCTCCCCGGCGTGTCTTGCAGTTGCCGCAGGAGCAACTGGCTTCAATGCTTTCGCTGTCGCGTCAGACTACCAATCAAATCCTCAACGACCTGCAGAGCCAGGGGATCCTGGCTCTCAAGTACGGCGAAATAGAAATCGTCGATGCTGAACGGTTACGGGCGTTGGCGACGCCCTGACACCCGGCACCGTTCTGGTCTGAGAAGGGGCCTACGAACCGCGATACGTCGAGAAACCGTAAGGGCTCAACAGCAGCGGAATGTGGTAGTGCTGATCCGTCTGCTTCACTTCAAAAATCACCGGGATTTCCGGAAAGAATGTCTCGTGTTTGGCTTTCTTGAAATATTCGCCGGTCTTGAACACCACGCGATATTCACCCGCTTCAAAGGCCTGTTTGGCCGGGAACAATTCGGCGATGCGCCCCTGTTCGTTGGTGGTGCCTTCGGCCAGCGGCTGCCAGTTCTGGCCGACGTGCTTTTCCAGGGTCACGTTGATGCCTGGCGAAGGCAAACCGTTTTCCAGATTGAGTACGTGCACGCTCAAGGGGTTGCCGGCAGCGAGGGCCAGCGTCGACAAACTGCTAAGGCCAATGGCGGCCAGGGTCATGCGCAGGGTTTTCATGGTGCAGCTCCTCAGAGGGGTTTTTTGATCGACAGGCCGACGGTGTCAGCCGCTTTAATAGCGCAATTTTCGTCTTGCTCGGCACCGCCCGAGCCGGCTACGCCCAGCGCACCGACCAGTTCTTCGCCGGCAAACAGCGGCACGCCGCCGCCCAGTAACAGCAGTTCGTCGAGGGTGTTAAGGTTGGCGGCTTCCGGGTTGTTGCGTGCGCGTTCGGCAAACAGGCGGGTCGGGGTTTTCGTCGACAACGCGGTGTAGGCCTTGCGCTGGCTGGCGGCGGTGTTATGCGAACCGATGCCGTCGGCACGCAGGGTCACCAACAGATTGCCGCCGCGATCAAGCACCGAGACGGTGCCGGTGCAATTGGCCAGGGTTGCGTCGGCCAGCGATCTGGCGGTGCGCAGATCAAGATCGGCGTGGCGAGGCAATTCGGCAGCAGCAAACGCGCTGCCGGTCAGGCCGAGTGCAAGGCTTGTGATGAGGGTTTTGAACAGCATGGCCAGGCTCCGTAAGTCGAGGTCGCCACCTTACCCAGCGCTCCCCGTCAGAACCTCGTCAGCAGGATTACAAGTTTGTAATGGGCAACGGGGCCGAAGACGCCTAGCCTGTACGTCTGAATAATCGAGGTGTGCCATGCGTTTGCTGGTCGTTGAAGATGAAGCCAAAACCGCGAACTTCCTGGCCAAGGGCCTGGGCGAGTCAGGTTTTGCCGTGGATGTGGCGCTGAATGGTCTCGATGGGCGTTACTTTATCGAGCAGCAGGAATATGACCTGATCATTCTTGATGTGATGCTGCCCGGGCTCAACGGCTGGCAATTGCTGCAGCTGATTCGCCAGCGCGGGGCGACGCCGGTGCTGTTTCTGACGGCCAAGGACGCCATCGAAGACCGCGTTCGCGGTCTGGAACTGGGCGCCGACGATTATTTGCTCAAGCCGTTCGCCTTCGCAGAATTGCTCGCACGCGTGCGCACCTTGCTGCGTCGCGGGCCGATGCGCGAAGCCGAGTCGTACAGCATCGCCGACCTCGAAATCGACGTTTTGCGCCGCCGGGTCAGTCGCGGCGGGCAACGCATCAACCTGACCAACAAAGAATTCACCCTGCTGCAATTGCTCGCCAGTCGCCAGGGTGAAGTGCTGTCGCGCACGCTGATTGCCTCGCAGGTGTGGAACCTGAATTTCGACAGCGACACCAACATGGTCGAAGTCGCCGTGCGCCGCTTGCGCTCCAAGGTCGACGATCCCTACATGCCGAAGCTGATCCACACCGTGCGCGGGGTCGGCTATCAATTGGAAGCACCGGACGATGCGCTCTAATTCCATCGCCTTCAGGCTGGCGCTGGCGTTTGCCGCCGTCTGTGCGTTGGTACTGAGCGTGATCGGGGTATTCCTTTACCGTTCGCTGGCCTCGGAAATCGCCTATCGCGACGACCTCGCTTTACTCGGTCGCCTAGAGCAAGTGCGGGCGCTGCTCGCCGACAGTGACAGCCTCGGCGCCTTGCAGGCACGGCCGCGTTTGTACCAGAACATGCTTGGCAATCAGGACAGTTTGTTGCGCGTGACGCGGGCCGATGGCTCGACCGTCATCGGCATCAACCCGCGCCAGCAGAAGCTTCCAGCCCTGGACGCGATTGCCCCCGAACGAGCGCCACAACGTAGCGACGTCATCACCTGGCAAGCGCCGGACGGGGCAGCGGTGGCCTTGCTGTCGGGGCAGGCACGAGGGCCCAGCGGTGAAGCGTTGACGGTGATCGCCGGCAAAGTATTGAGCGAGCGTGAGCAGATGCTCGCCAGTTACCGGATGCAGCTGTACCTGGCGGTCAGCCTGGGCGCAGTGTTGGCCTTCGCCTTGGGTCTGATGCTGTTGCGACGCGGTTTGCGCCCGCTGCGGCAACTGAGTGAAGCGGTACGTGGCATCGACTTGCGCAGCCTCGATCAACGGTTACCGGCGGCCGGTATTCCGGCGGAACTGCATGAGCCGGTACACGCCTTGAACGGCATGCTGACCCGGCTGGACGATGGCTTTCAACGGCTCTCGCAATTCTCTGCCGACCTCGCCCACGAGATCCGCACGCCGCTGCACAACCTGCTCGGCAGCAATGGCCTGGCGCTGAATCAACCGCGCAGCGCGGCGGAATATCAGGAAGTGCTCGCTTCCAACATGGAGGAGTTCGAGCGGCTCAAACGAATGGCTGAAAACCTGATGTTTCTCGCCCGCGCCGAACAGGCCGAACGCGCCCTCGACCTGCGCGTGCTGGACCTGGCCAGCGTCGGCGATGAACTCTGCGATTACTTCGAAGCGCTGGCTGATGATCGGGACATTCGTCTGCAAAACGCCCTGACCGGCCAACTGCTTGCTGACCAGATGCTGTTGCAGCGCGCGCTTGGCAATCTGCTGGCGAACGCGGTGCGGCATGCCGACGCTGGCTCCGTCATTACGTTGCAGCGGCGCGATGACTCCGGGATGTGCTGGTTGGAGGTGCACAACGTCGGCCCGGTCATTGCGCCGCAGCATCTGGACAAATTATTCGACCGGTTTTATCGGGTCGATCCTTCGCGGGCAGAGCCGGGGGATTCAGGCGGGTTGGGGCTGGCGATCGTCAGTTCGATCATGGGGTTGCATGGCGGGCGGGTGCGGGTGAGCAGTGATCAAACCGGCACGGTGTTCGGTCTGGGATTTGTTGTGAATTGAGTGGCCCCTTCGCGGGCAAGCCCGCTCCCACAGGTATCTCGGTTGAACCAGATTCCGTGATCATTGAAAATCCCTGTGGGAGCGGGCTTGCTCGCGAAGGGACCGGCATAGTCGATACACTTCCAGTTCAATCACCGCAACCCATCCCGAAACTGCCCCGGCGTCATCCCCGTCCAGCGCTTGAACGCGCGGTTGAAACTGCTGGTATCGGCAAACCCGAGCAGGTAACTGATCTCGCTCAATGAGCATTGCGGATCGCGCAAATGCAGCAGCGCAAGATTCTCGCGGCTTTCATTGAGCAGCGTATCGAAGCGGCACCCTTCGTCCGCCAGGTGCCGCTGCAAACTGCGCAAGCTCAGGTGCAAGGTCTGGGCGATGTGTTCGGCGCTCGGCTCGCCTTCCGGCAGTTGCTCTTCAATCGCGTCACGCACCTTGCGCTCCCAGGTTAATGGTTTGAGCTGTGCCAGTGTGCGTTTCAGCACGGTTTCGTTGTGTTCTGCCAGTTCCGGATTGGCGTCGTCCAGATGGCTCTCGAAGTCCGTCAGGGAGAATTCGAGGCAGTCCTCCTCGGCCGCAAAATGCACCGGCGAACGGAAGACTTTGTGCCACTGGTGCGCGTCGACAGGTTCCGGGCGGCGCAAGTACACCGCCAGCGGCGCATAGTCGCGACCGAGACGATTGCGACAGGTGCGCACGTAGATGGCGCTGAACGCGTCAATCGCTTCGAACGCCGGCGCGGGATTACCCGCCGGGATTTTCAGGTGAAAACGGTAGCGGTCGTCGCCACGCGTGAGCTCCAGTTCCAAGGCGTCGCTGACCACCTGGTGGTAGCGCACGATGCGCTCGAACACTTCGCGCAGGCTGGCGCTGGCGACCAACGCATAGCCAAGCGCGTGAAAAGTGGTAGGGCTGACGAAACGCGACACGCGCAAGCCGATTGCCGGATCGCCACTGACCTGAACGGCGATTTCCCATAGACGCGTGGTGCCCGACAACGGATAACGGGCGTTAGGGTCGTCCATCAATTGCGGGTCGAGCCCCGCCTGGTGGCACAGGTCGGTGCTGTCGAGGCCCAGCGCGTCGAGTTGCTTGCGTAAGGCGCGGGTCCAGCTGGCGAGGGAGGTCGGTTCAGTCATGCTGATTGGCGCTTCCGGTCAACAGGTTGGCGTTCACGGCTACCATGTTTTGCACGTTCACACGGCAGGATGCAAACACCTATAACCAGAGGATGGAAGCATGGACGGTACTTCTGCAAGTCCCCAGCGACTGAATGCAGCACAGCGATCTGCGCATATTCGCGAAGTGGTGCTGGCCAAAGGCGTGGAATTGCGTCAGCGCTACCCGATTCTTAATCATCAGGACGCCCTCGGCGCTGGCATTCTGGCGTTCGCGCTGGCCGGCATGATTGCCTCGGCGACGCTCTACATCAACGGTTCCATGGCGTGGTGGGTGTGCCTGTTGCTCAACGCGTTCTTCGCTTCGCTGACGCACGAGCTGGAACACGACCTGATTCACAGCATGTACTTTCGCAAGCAGCGCGTGCCGCACAATTTGATGATGGGCCTGGTCTGGCTGGCGCGACCGAGCACGATCAATCCGTGGATTCGCCGGCACTTGCACCTCAACCATCACAAATTCTCCGGCACTGAAGCGGACATGGAAGAGCGGGCGATCACCAACGGCGAGCCCTGGGGCGTTGCGCGGTTGTTGATGGTCGGCGACAACCTGATGTCGGCGTTCATCCGCATGCTTCGCGCAAAAACCTGGGCGCGCAAGCTCGGCATCATCAAGCGCGTGTTGGTGGTTTATGCACCGCTGGCGTTGCTGCACTGGGGCGCGTGGTATGTGTTCCTCGGTTTCCATGCGGCCAACGGTGTCGCCGGGTTGCTAGGCGCTCCGATTGAATGGTCGGCGAGCACCTTGGCGGTCATGCAGGTAATCAATATTGCCGTTGTCGTGATCATCGGCCCGAACGTGCTGCGCACTTTTTGCCTGCACTTTGTCAGTTCGAACATGCATTACTACGGCGACGTCGAGCCGGGCAACGTGATCCAGCAGACGCAGGTGCTGAACCCGTGGTGGATGTGGCCGCTGCAGGCGTTCTGCTTCAATTTTGGCAGCAGTCACGGCGTCCATCATTTTGTCGTGAAGGAGCCGTTTTACATCCGCCAGCTGACCGTACCGGTGGCGCACAAGGTGATGCGCGAGATGGGCGTACGTTTTAACGATTTTGGCACGTTCAAGCGAGCGAACCGGTTTGTGCGCAAGGATGATGTGGTGGCAGAAGAGGTGAGTACAGTCAGGGCTTGATTGGCAACATCTTCAGGCCTCATCGCGAGCAGGCTCACTCCTACAGAGG
>JALYPE010000674.1 GCA_030856525.1 Pseudomonadota bacterium
TTTTCTGCGTACCACCACAAATCTTTGTAGGAGCTGGCTTGCCAGCGATGAGGCCCGGTCAGCCAACATCATTATTGACTGACCGACCCGCCGACCCATCCACCACCATCGCGAGCAAGCTTGCTCCTACAGATTTTGCGCAGAACGGTTTTTCTGCGTACCACCACAAATCCATGCCGGCGCGAGCCTGCTCTGGTCAGCCTTCCGAAGGTGAAGCTCGACGGGCAGTGCCACTTTAGCCCTGCAATAAAATACCCGTAAGCTCTCGCTGTCCGGGTTTTGTTTTTCTGCATCAATCAGCGATTGAACCGCTCCACCAACGAATATTGTGTATTCGCCGTCTTCGTCAGTTCCTCACTCAGCAACGCCGAATGCTGCGCCTGCTCCGAGGTCTGGTCGGCCAGTTGCGAGATGTTGCTGATGTTGCGGCTGATCTCTTCGGCCACAGCACTTTGCTCTTCGGTCGCTGCCGCAATCTGCGTGGTCATGTCGGTGATGTTTGCCACGGCCTCACTGATCCCCACCAGCGCCTGATCCGCTTCCAGCACTCGCGCCACGCCTTCTTCAGCCTGGCGATGCCCGGCTTCCATGGTTTGTACGGCAGTGCTGGCGGTGTGCTGCAGCTTGGCGATCAGGGCGTGAATCTGTCCGGTCGATTCGCTGGTGCGCTGCGCCAGTTGGCGAACTTCGTCAGCCACCACCGCAAAGCCGCGGCCCATCTCACCGGCACGCGCCGCTTCGATCGCGGCGTTAAGCGCCAGCAGATTGGTCTGGTCGGCGATGCCTTTGATCACGTCGACCACGCCGCCGATTTCATCGCTGTCCTTGGCCAGTTGCGTGACGGTTTGACCCGTTTCGCCGACCACCACCGACAAGCGCTGAATGGCTTCGCGGGTTTCCCCGGCAATGTCGCGACCACGCCCGGTCAGACGATTGGCTTCCTGAGTCGCGTCGGCCGTGCGCTGCACGTGGCTGGCGACTTCCTGGGTGGTGGCGGCCATTTGGTTGACTGCGGTGGCGACCTGCTCGGTTTCCACGCGCTGACGCTCAAGCCCGGTCGAACTGTTATGTGCGAGCGTGTCGGATTGCTTGGCTTGCTCAGTCAGGTGCTCGGCCGTGTCCTGCAGACGGGTCAGGCAGGTTCTCAGGCGGGCTTCCTGACTGAGAATCGACATTTCCAGACGCGCCTGAGCACCGCGGCTGTCGGTGTACATCTGCGCGATCAGCGGGTCGGAGGTGGTCTGTTCGGCCAGGCGCAGCAACCGCTTGAGGCCACGCTGTTGCCAGCTCAAGCCCAGCAGGCCCAGTGGCACCGACAGACCCGCTGCCAACGCAAAGCCCCATTGCGACGTAAGCGTCGCGCCGATCATGAAGCTCAGCTGGCTGACCAGAATGAACGGCAGCCAATCCTGAAGTACCGGCAGCCATTTATCCGTCGAAGGAATGGCCGACTTGCCCTGGTTGATGCGTTGATAAAGCGCTTCGGCACGGCGGATTTGCTCGGCAGTCGGTTTGACCCGCACCGATTCGTAACCGACCACCTGTTTGCCTTCGAACACCGGCGTCACGTAGGCGTTGACCCAGTAATGGTCGCCGGTCTTGCAGCGATTCTTGACGATGCCCATCCATGGCAGGCCTTGTTTCAATGTGCCCCACATGTGCGCGAACACCGCGGCCGGCACGTCGGGATGACGGACCTGGTTATGCGGCGCACGGATCAGCTCGTCACGCGAAAAGCCGCTGATCTCGACGAAGGCGTCGTTGCAGTAGGTGATCACGCCCTTGGCATCGGTGGTGGAAATCAACCGCTGCTGAGCCGGAAAAGTCCGTTCGCGTTGTGTAACAGGCTGGTTATTGCGCATGGCTTTTTCAATCCGTGAGGCTTTGGGAGGTTGTCGGCGCCGTCAGGAATTTATTGAAGTTATTTTTTAATAATGCTGCGCGTCGCAAAACCAGCGTTGCGTCAGCCTGCGAGCATCGGGTAGGTGAAAAGGCCGAAGTGCAGCAGGTTCAAGCCGAAGTGTGTAGCGATGGCTGCCCCGAGCCCACCGAAACGGTAAGCCAGCCCATAACCCAGCCCGGCCAGCCCGGATAGCAGCACCCATTGCCAGCCCGCGCCCGCGTGCACCAAGCCAAACAGCATGGAGGCGAGCAGCAGCGCCAGATTCTCGCCATAGGCCAGGTGCTTGAAGCGCCTGCTCAGACCGCCCTGGATGTAACCGCGAAACAGTGCCTCCTCGACCAGCGTTACCAACAGCAGGTTATTGAGCAGCCACAGCCACGCCTGATCAGGCCATTTCGGCGCCCAACTGATCATCCCCAGCAACAGCGCGCCGCCCAAGGCCAGTACGCTGCTCAGTACCAGTCCCGACATCGCGGCATAACAGGAAAGACGCAGAGAACGCCAGCCGACGATCCATGGGCAGACCAGCAACAGCCAGAACCCAATCAGCGGTTTGTCCAGGTTCAGGTACATGGCGAAACGCACCGCATCATCGGTGAAACGTTGTGGCGCAATCACACGACCATTGTAGAAACCCGGCAGCCAGTGCAACGCCAGGGCCAATGCCATGAAAAGAAACAGCGCATGACCGAGGTACGGCGCAATGCGGATTTCCCGCTGGCGCACGGCGATGCCGGCGATCAGCAGCAGCACCACGGAGAGTGTGGCGAGCCAGCTCAGATGGCCATAGATCAGCGCGAGTCCGTAGCCGAGGGAGAGGAGGGCAAGGTGCATCCATGGCAGGGCAGGCATTTGTGGTCCTAGTGTCAAGATTCCGCAGACACCAGCGTTCCCCTGTAGGAGCGAAGCTTGCTCGCGAAGGCGGTGTGTCAG
>JALYPE010000220.1 GCA_030856525.1 Pseudomonadota bacterium
CCGCCGCACTGACGAATACGATAGGGATGTTCCTGGTCTTCTCCGTGCCGCGCATCAGTTCAGCGAGCTCGAAGCCGTTCATGCCCGGCATCTGTACGTCGAGGATGGCCATGGCGAACTCGTGCTGCAGCAACAGCGACAGTGCCTCGTCTGCGGACAAGGCTTTGTAGACGATGCGATCTTCGCGCTTGATCAGCGCTTCAAGTGCCAGCAAGTTTTCCGGCAGATCGTCGACGATCAGCAGTTTGGCCTGGATGTTACTTAGCATGCGATTCGTTCCAGCTCGACAAGCAGACGGCCGATGCCGCGTATGGGGAGAATGTGGTCTGGTTGGTGCGTAGCCAGCGCCGCCAGTGGCATGGTCGCCACCTGAGCATCTTGCGGATCTTGCACGATCGTCAAGCCGCCACGTTGTTGAACATGGGCCATGCCGGTTGCGCCATCACGATTGGCGCCGGTCAGCAACACGGCGGCCAATGCCGGGCCGAAAACGTCAGCAGCCGATGCGAAGAGGTAATCGATGGCGGGCCGTGAATAATGTACGCGGTCTTCAAGGCTCAAAGAAAAGGAACGGTCCTGCTCCACCGACAGATGATAACCGGGCCCGGCGAAATACAGCGTGCCGGCTTCGATTGGCGTTTTGTCGTGCGCCTCCAGCACAGGCATCGCTACCCGGCGCTCGAATACCTCTGCCAAATGACTGCGACGCTCATCAGGCAAATGCAGGACGACGACAATCGGCAGCGCAAAACCGGTGCGCAACGGGCCGAGAATGGTCAGCAATGCCTCCACGCCGCCTGCTGAGGCGCCAATCACGATAGCCTCGACGCGAGGCAACTGCGCTTCACTGCTCATGATTTGCGGTAGATCCGTTCTTGTTTGACCAAGGGCTCGAATTGCTTGGCGAACGCGGAAAAATCCGTGGATTCCTTACTGCCCAAAACCAGAAATCCACGATAGCACAGCGATTCATGGAACAATCCAAACGCGCGATCCTGCAATTTTTTGTTAAAGTAAATCAACACGTTGCGACAGGAAATTAACTGAGTTTCTGAGAAGACGCTATCCGTCGCCAGGCTGTGATCGGCAAACGTCACGTTCTCACACAGCGTCTTGTCAAAAATCGCATAACCGTAAGCAGCGGTGTAGTAATCAGCGAAAGATCGCTGGCCACCGGCCTGCTGATAATTGTGCGTATAGGCGCGGACATTCTCCATCGAGAAGATGCCCTGCTTAGCCTTATCCAGCGAACGCGGATTGATGTCGGTGGCGTAGATAATCGTGCGATCGAGCAGGCCTTCTTCGCGCAGTAGAATCGCCATCGAATAGACCTCTTCACCGGTGCTGCAACCGGCAATCCAGATCTTGATCGACGGATAGGTCTTGAGCAGCGGCACCACTTCCTTACGGATCGCCAGGAAGTGCGAAGGATCGCGAAACATCTCGCTGACCGGGATCGTCAGCAGCTGCAGCAACTGCATGAACGCCGTTGGGTCATGAAGGACCTTTTCCTGCAGCGCAGAAATGGTCGCGCACTCGAACTGAGTCAACGCATGACTGACCCGACGCTTGATCGAGGCGCCGGAATAATCGCGAAAATCGTAGCTGTATTTGAGGTAGATCGCCTCAATCAACAGCCGCAGTTCGATTTCGCTGTTTCGCCCCTCGGAATTGATGCGTTCCACTAAATGCGTTCCATCTTCGGTAACCACACACGAATCAGCGAGAACAGGCGATCAAGGTCGATCGGCTTGGCCAGGTAATCGTTGGAGCCGGCCTGCAGGCAGCGCTCCTGATCGTCTTTCATGGCCTTCGCAGTGACGGCGATGATCGGCAGCTTGCGCCAGCGCGGATCTTGACGGATCAAGGTCGTCGCCTCGAAACCGTCCATCTCCGGCATCATCACGTCCATCAACACCAGATCGATGTCCTCGACTTCATTCAGCTTTTCAATCGCCTCACGGCCGTTTCGACCAATGACCACGATTGCCCCCTTTTGCTCCAGCGCGCTGGTCAGGGCGAAGATGTTACGCACATCGTCGTCCACCAACAGCACTTTGCGTCCTTCGAACACCTTGTCCCGGCTGCGCGCAGTCTTGAGCATCCGCTGCCGTTCATGGGACAACCGCGATTCGACTTTGTGCAGAAAGAGTGTGACCTCGTCCAGCAAGCGCTCCGGCGAGCGTGCACCCTTGATGATGATCGAGCGCGAATACTTGCGCAGCTCGGCTTCTTCGTCGCGGGTCAGGTTGCGCCCGGTGTAGACGATCACTGGCGGGAACGAGCAGATGTCCTCGGTCGACATGCGTTTGAGCAGATCGTTTCCGAGCATGTCCGGCAGCTTGAGGTCGATGATCATGCAGTCAAAAATCGTCGTGCGCAGCTGATCCAGCGCCTCCTGCGCGAAACCGACGGCGGTGATTTCGATGTCCTCATCGCCAATCAAGCGCGCGATGCTGTCGCGTTGCAGGTCATCGTCTTCCACCAGCAGCACGCGCTTGACCTTCTGGGTCAGCTTGGCTTCGAGGCGCGCAAAGACATCCTTGAGCTCCTCGCGGGTGGTCGGCTTGACCGCGTAACCAATGGCGCCCATGTGCATCGCCGCCTCAACGCGATCTTCCACCGAGATCACATGCACGGGAATGTGCCGGGTTTCGGCGTGTTCTTTAAGGCGTTGCAACACGGTCAGACCGGAATGGTCCGGCAGGCGCATGTCCAGCAAGATGGCGTCCGGAATGAACTCCCTGGCCAGGTCGTAACCTTCGTCGGCGCCATGCGCCACCAGGCACTGGTAACCCAGTTCGTGCGCCAGGTCGTAGAGGATGCGTGCAAAATTGGGCTCATCTTCCACCACCAGAATGCAGCGTGTGGTAAACGGTGCCTG
Organism: Pseudomonadota bacterium; assembly: GCA_030856525.1. Lineage (GTDB taxonomy): Bacteria > Pseudomonadota > Gammaproteobacteria > Pseudomonadales > Pseudomonadaceae > Aquipseudomonas. The sequence continues at coordinate 2,885 of JALYPE010000220.1, forward strand.
GGTGCGGTCATCGTCGAAACGCGGGATATCGACCTCGGCGATCAGCGGTACCAGGGCAGCAGGTTGCGGTTTTTGCGGCGGCGCCACCGGGGCAGTCTTCAGCGGCGCGACCGGCTCTTCGCCCGGCTCAACGTAGTGTTGCGGCAGGACCAGAGTAAACACACTGCCCTGCCCTGGTACGCTTTCGACGCTGATTGAGCCGCCGAGCAACGCCGCCAGGTCACGGGAAATCGAGAGGCCCAGCCCGGTGCCGCCGTAGCGGCGATTGGTGGTGCCATCCGCCTGGCGGAACGCTTCGAAAATGCTTTCCTGTTGATCGTCGGCAATGCCGATACCGGAATCGCGCACAACAAACGCAATACCGTTGTCGGGTTGGCTGGCCACGCTGAGACTGACCGTGCCTTTTTCGGTGAATTTCACCGCGTTTGACAGCAGGTTCTTGACAACTTGCTCCAGACGCTGGCGATCGGTGTAAATCATCATCGGCGCGCCCGGTTGCAACTCGACCTGGAAATTCAGCTGCTTGTCCGCCGCCAGTGGCTCGAACATGGCGCGCAAACCGTCGACCAGACGGGCGACGCTGGTGTTTTCCGGACGGACATCAAGCTTGCCTGCCTCCACCTTGGAAATGTCGAGGATGTCGTTGATCAGGTTCAACAGGTCGTTGCCCGCCGAATAGATCGACTCGGCAAACTTGACCTGCTCGGCGCTGAGGTTGTCCTGCGGGTTCTCGGCCAGCAGCTTTGCCAGAATCAACGAACTGTTCAGCGGCGTGCGCAGTTCGTGGGACATGTTGGCGAGGAATTCGGACTTGTACTTGCTGGAGCGTTGCAATTCGTCGGCGCGCTCTTCAAGTTGCATCTGCACCTGATTGAGTTCGGTATTTTTTACGTCCATGGCGTCGCGCTGATCGGCAAGGATTTGCGCTTGTTCGGCCAGTTGTTCGTTGGTCTGTTCCAGCTCGACCTGCTGGGTTTCCAGATGCGCCTGGGATTCCTTGAGGATGCGCGACTGCTCTTCCAGCTCTTCGTTGGCCGTCTTGAGTTCTTCCTGCTGTACCTGCAACTCTTCGTTGAGCTGCTGGGTTTCGGCGAGCACTTCCTGCAGACGCTGGCGATAACGGGCGGCCTCAATAGAGGTGCCAATGTTGCCGGCAATCAGTTCCAGCAATTCGACGTCACGTTCGTCCAGCGGACGCAGGAAGCCCAGTTCGATAACGCCATTGACCCGCTTGTCATCGCTGGTCGGCACTACCAGTACGCTGCGCGGCAAGCCGTCGCCGAGGCCTGAACTGACTTTGAAATAATCATTGGGTACGTTATCGAGCCGAATCAGACGGTTATTTTCCGCCACTTGCCCGACAATCCCCTCGCCGCTGTAGATCTGTTGATCGCGTTCTTCCTGTGCCCGCGTAAACCCGTAACTGGCGACGCGCTTAAGGCCGCCGTGCTCTTCACGCACATAGAGGGCCGCCACCGCGCTATCGAGGTATTGCGCGCAGAACTGCAGGATGTTGCGACCCAGCAGGTTGAGCGACAATTGCCCCAACACTTGCTCGGCCAGTTCGGTCTGGCCATTGCGCAACCAGGCCTGGCGCTCCAGCCGGCGAGCGCTGGCCTCTTGCGCAGCCAGATTGGTGCTGTAGTTTTGCGAAAGATTGAGCAAATCACGGCGACCGATATAAGCGAGCAAGGCGCTGATGCCGACGATGAACAGTACGTACAGGCTGATGCTCCAGACCGTGGTACGGCGCACTTCAGCGTTACGCGTGGTACGCAACTGCTGCTCCATGTCGATCACATCTTCGAACTGCTTACGAATTTCGTCGGTCAGTCGCTTGCCACGCCCTGCCTTGACGGCGCCGCGGTAGTCACCGTTGGTTCGCTGCAGTTCGATCAGGCTTTGCGCATATGTGGCCCATTCGGTTTGCAAGGCCTGCAACCTTTTCAGGCGATCAGTTTGGACAGGATTGTCTGCCGTCAGTTCGAGCAAGGTATTGAGTGCGACGGTGACCCTTGGCCGAGCGGTTTCATAGGGTTCGAGAAATTTCTCGTCGCCACTGAGCAGAAAGCCGCGCATGCCGGTTTCCAGATCGACGGTCAACTTGATCGCTTCGTTGGAATTATTGATCACCCGGTCGGTGTGCTCGACCCATTGAATGACCGACAGCAAGTAAGTGATCAGCGAGACAAAGAAAACCGCGCTCAGTACGCCCACGCCCAATGGCAGGCTGACGTTGCGACTTAAAAGTTTGCGGAATCGTTGCTCATCAACCGAAGACGCCGTGGTCATAAGGAAGCCTTGTCGAACTGTTGAAAACCCGGGAGTTTGCCCCAGAACGGCTACAT
>JALYPE010000222.1 GCA_030856525.1 Pseudomonadota bacterium
CGTATTCGCGAGCAAGCCCGCTCCCACAGGGGTGTGTGTCAGAACAACTTCAATGGTTCTTCGTTAAGCGCGGACAACTGCTCGCGCAACGCCAGCACCTGATCGCCCCAATAACGCTCGGTACCGAACCACGGAAAGCTGTGCGGGAACGCCGGGTCATCCCAGCGACGGGCAAGCCAGGCGCTGTAGTGCATCAGGCGCAAGGCACGCAACGGCTCGATCAACGCCAGTTCGCGCGGATCGAAATCATGGAACTCGTTGTAGCCGTCCATCAATTCCGATAACTGCCCCAGGCATTCCTGACGGTCACCGGCGAGCATCATCCAGATGTCCTGCACCGCAGGGCCCATGCGGCAGTCGTCGAGGTCGACGATGTGGAACATCTCATCACGGCACATCATGTTGCCGGGATGGCAATCACCGTGCATGCGGATGTTCTGGTGCGGCGTTGCCTTGTAGACCTCTTCCACACGCTTGAGCAGGTCGCGGGCCACCGACTCGTAAGCCGGCAGAAGACTTTTCGGGATGAAGTTGCCTTCCAGCAAGGTTGTCAGCGAGTCGTGGCCAAAGTTCTTCACGCCCAGTGCTTCGCGGTGTTCGAACGGCTTCGTCGAACCCATCGCGTGAAAGCGACCGAGCAATTGACCGAGACGATACAGCTGATCGAGGTTGCCCGGCTCCGGCGCACGGCCGCCGCGACGTGGGAACAGGGTGAAACGGAAACCGTTGTGTTCGTGCAGGCTGGCGCCGTTGTGAATCATCGGTGCCACCACGGGCACGTCGCAGTCGGCGAGCTCGAAGGTGAATTGATGTTCTTCGAGAATCGCTTCGTTGGTCCATCGCTGCGGGCGATAGAACTTGGCGATCAGCGGCTCGGAGTCTTCGATGCCGACCTGGTAGACGCGGTTCTCGTAGCTGTTGAGCGCCAGAATGCGCGCGTCGCTGAGAAAGCCGATGCTTTCGACGGCATCGAGCACGAGGTCGGGGGTAAGCGTTGCAAACGGGTGGGCCATGCTGACTCCTGCGCGCAGCAGGCTGCCGCGTCCGGCCAAGCATGGTAGCGCAGACGGGGAGGGTTTGGTGGGATGGTTCCCACGCAGGGCGTGGGAATGTTCATGAATAGGTGGTGACTGTTCTGACGCCATCGCGGGCAAGTCGGGATGCCGCACCACACGCTCCCACAGGAGAACGCATTCCAAATGTGGGAGCAAGGCTTGCCCGCGAAGAGGCCGTATCAGGCGCCGACAACCCCGCCATCTTCACGCGTAATCGCCATTACCGAAGACCGCGGCTTGCCATTGGGCAAATGGTCGGGGAACGTCGAACCACCGTTCTCCCCCGGATGCTGAATCCCGACAAACAACGTCTTCTGGTCCGGCGAGAACGCAATCCCCGTCACCTCACAACCTACCGGCCCCACCATGAACCGCCGGATCTCGCCTGTTACCGGATCGGCGCAGAGCATCTGGTTGTTGCCCATGCCGGCATAATCCCCGGCATTGCTCGAGTCGCCATCTGTCTGTATCCACAAGCGCCCGGCCTTGTCGAAACTCAGGCCGTCGGGGCTGTTGAACATGTTCTGCGGATTGATGTTCGACGAGCCAGCTTTCGGCGTTCCGGCGTGCACGCCGGGGTTGCCGGCGACCACGAACAGGTCCCAGGCGAAGCGATTCGATGCGTGATCGTCGCGATCCGTGCGCCAGCGCAAAATCTGCCCGTAGACATTTTTCTCGCGCGGGTTGGGCCCACCTACCGGCTGGCCTTCCTCACCGCGTTTGACGTTATTGGTCAGCGTGCAATACACCTGGCCATCCTGAGGGCTGACGACAATCCATTCCGGGCGGTCCATGCGCGTCGCTTTCACCACACTGGCGGCCAGACGTGCGTGGATCAGCACTTCGGCCTGATCAGCGAAACCGCTGCTGGCGTCGATGCCGTTTTTGCCGTGGGTCAGTTCGATCCATTCACCGTGGCCCTTCGGATGATCGGCATTGCTGTCACCGGCGTCGAAACGCGCGACGTATAACGTGCCGTGATCCAGCAAATCGCGATTGGCCTTGGGATTTTTGTGATTGATCTTGTCGCGGCTGACGAACTTGTAAATGAACTCGCCACGCTCATCGTCGCCCATGTACACCACGGCGTGGCCGTCGGCGGTTTCGGTCAGGGCGGCGTTTTCATGTTTGAAGCGTCCCAGGGCCGTGCGCTTGACGGGCGTCGATTGCGGATCGAACGGGTCGATCTCGACGATCCAGCCGTGACGGTTGAGCTCGTTGGGATTCTTCGCCAGATCAAAACGTTCGTCGTGCTGATGCCAGTTGATCTCTTTGCTGGCGGCAACCACGCCGTAGCGCTTCTGCGCGGCATCGAATTTTTGCTCGGCGTTATTGCTGCCAAAACAATCGGTGAAGTTTTCTTCACAGGTCAGGTAGGTGCCCCACGGCGTCATGCCGTTGGCACAGTTCTGAAAAGTGCCCAGCACGGTTTTGCCGTCGGGATCGGCGCTGGTTTTCATCAGAGCATGACCGGCGGCCGGGCCGCTCAACTGGATCGGCGCATTGCCGTGAATCCGCCGGTTGTAGCGCGAGCCCTGAACAAAATTCCACTGACCGTTCTGGCGCTGAACTTCAATCACCGACACGCCTTCACAGGCCAGCGCCTTGTGCACATCGTCCGCCGACTGCGGCATGCCGCCGTGGGGGTAGAGGTAGCGATAGTTGGTGTATTCGTTGTTGATCGCCATCAGCGCCCGGTCTTTTTCACCGGGGAATTCGAACAGGCTCATGCCGTCGTTGTTGTCGCCGAACTGCAGTTCCTGCTGAGCTGCGGTGCCGTTGCCGGTCGGATCGAAAGCCGGTCCGTCTTTTTGCAGCGGCTGGCCCCAGCTGATCAGCACCGAGGATTTGTAACCCGGCGGCAGGGTGATGGCGTCGCTGGTGGCGGCGGGGATGCTGGCAAAGCCCAGCAGTTTGCTCGCGCCTGCGCTGACACTGTCGGCCAGCGCGCTGCGGCTCAGCAGGTTGCCACCGAGGAACATCGCGGCGCCGCACAGGGCACCTGCGCTGATGAAGCCACGGCGACTGAGGCCGATCATGTTTTCGAGATCGGTGGACTGGTTTTCTTCTAATAGGCTCACATCAGGCTCCCTGCGGTTTTGCAGTCACCATAAAGAGCAACGATGAAGTTTTTGTTGCAGTTGCCGCACACCTCACTTGTAGCAGCTGGCGGAGGCTCGGGCCGCGTTCGGACGTCCGGCTGCGCAGCAGTCGTAATTTCATATCAATTTTTAATC
>JALYPE010000678.1 GCA_030856525.1 Pseudomonadota bacterium
TCTTTGTTCAGCGCGAGATAAAGCTCGGCGCTGTTGAAACGCAACACGGTCTTGAGCCCGGTCACGCCGTCCTGGCGCGCGAGGTAGCGACCGGCCGGATCCCCGGTGGCCCACAGATCAATCTGGCCGTTCACCAGTTTCTTCGCATTGTCCTGATCGCGTAGCACGACGATAGGTTTCAGGCCCTGTTTGGTCAGCGTCTCGGCAATCGCGTCGCCCTTGTACGCACCGATCTTGAACTTGCGCGCGTCATCCAGCGTTTCCAGGCTGATCTTGCTGTCTTCCTTGGCCAACATGATCCAGTCATCGGGACCAATCGGGCCGACCCATTTGAACAACTTCTCGCGGTCCGGCAAGCGCGCCATCACGAACACGCCGTAACCCGGTTTTTCCAGGGCGAGTTTGTAGATTCGCTCCCAAGGGAAACGCAGCGTCAGGCTGTAAGTCATGTCGGCGCGTCTGAACATCTCACGAACGATATCCACAGCGATGCCGTTGATATTCTCGTCCTGAGCAAAGTTCTTGCCGTTTTTAGCCATGTTGTAAGGCGGGAAGTTTTCGGTCAGCAACACCAGATCGGTGTCTGAATTTTCTGCAGCGTGCACTCCGTTGATGAGTAACAGAGCAGTACTGGTGAGAGCGACAAGAAGACGTTTGAGCATGTCTGGCTACCGAGATCCATGGCGTACCCAAGAGTGCCTTGAGCCCGCCATGATGTCCACTGGCCTGTACGGAATGTTTAGCGCATCACGATGCCGCGATGGGCCATGTAGGCCTTGGCTTCCTGCACGGTGTATTCGCCGAAGTGGAAAATACTCGCCGCCAGTACCGCGCTGGCGTGACCTTCGATGATGCCGTCGGCCAGATGCTGCAGATTGCCGACCCCGCCCGAAGCAATCACCGGAATGCCCAGCGCATCGCTGATGGCGCGGGTGACGCCCAGGTCGAAGCCGTTTTTCATGCCGTCCTGATCCATGCTGGTCAGGAGGATTTCGCCAGCGCCCAAGGCTTCCATTTTCTTTGCCCACTCAACAGCGTCGAGGCCGGTGGGTTTGCGCCCGCCGTGCGTGAAGATTTCCCAGCGCGGGGTTTCGCCCGGGCCGGAGACCTTCTTCGCATCGATGGCGACGACGATGCATTGCGAGCCGAAATGCTGCGCCGCTTCGCCGACGAATTCCGGATTGAAGACTGCGGCAGTGTTGATCGACACCTTGTCTGCACCGGCATTGAGCAAATTGCGAATGTCCTGCACGGTACGCACGCCGCCGCCCACGGTCAGCGGGATGAACACCTGGCTGGCCATGCGCTCAACGGTGTGCAGCGTGGTATCGCGACCGTCGACGCTGGCGGTGATGTCGAGGAAAGTAATCTCGTCAGCGCCCTGCTCGTCGTAGCGACGGGCAATTTCCACCGGGTCACCGGCATCGCGGATGTTCTCGAACTTCACACCTTTGACGACCCGGCCGTTATCCACGTCCAGGCAAGGGATGATGCGTTTGGCCAGCGCCATGGTCAGTCCTCAGCCTTTGTACGAATCGCAGAAAGCTTGCGCTTCAGCGACGTCTAGGGTGCCTTCATAGATCGCCCGGCCGGTGATTGCGCCAATGATGCCCGGTGCCTTGGCGTCGAGCAGCGACTTGATGTCGCCAAGATTGTGAATGCCGCCGGAAGCGATCACCGGAATCTTCGTCGCCGCAGCCAGTGCAGCGGTGAAGGGAACGTTGCAGCCCTGCATCATGCCGTCTTTGGCGATGTCGGTATAAACGATCGCGGAAACGCCGTCGGCTTCAAATCGCTTGGCCAGATCAATGACCTGCACGGTGCTGATTTCAGCCCAGCCGTCGGTGGCGACAAAACCGTCTTTGGCGTCCAGACCGACAATCACTTTGCCCGGAAACGCGCGGCAGGCTTCTGCGACGAACGCCGGATCTTTCACGGCTTTGGTGCCGATGATCACGTAGCTCACGCCAGCCTTGACGTAGTGCTCGATGGTTTCCAGCGAGCGGATACCGCCACCAATCTGGATCGGCAGGTTCGGGTAGCGCTTGGCGATGGCCGTGACCACTTCGCCGTTGACCGGCTGGCCTTCGAACGCGCCGTTCAGGTCGACCAGATGCAGACGACGGCAACCGCCCTCCACCCACTTGGCAGCCATGCTCACCGGGTCATCGGAGAACACCGTGGAATCTTCCATGCGGCCCTGGCGCAGACGTACACAGGCGCCGTCCTTGAGATCGATAGCGGGAATAATCAGCATCTGGCAAACCTTCAAATTCGAGTATTCAGCTTCGCTCGGAAATCAGTTTTTCTCGAGCGCCCACAAGTCGCTTTCGATGCTTTCGAACCTCTCTTTGAGGTGCGTCTGCACATCGAAAATCGCCCTGTTGTAATAGTGCGGAGCAATTTCACGGGTAAAAAGCTCAAGGATTTCGGCTGCTTCGAACGAACCCAAGTCCAGTTCGAAGCGATCCTCCATGAAGCGCTTGATCTTCTGATTGGCCTCGTTCTCCTGTTCGGGAGTGAGGGTCAGGATCGGCGGCTTCTTCTTGACGGCCATTTACCAGCGACCGTCCCACGCAGCGAAATTCTGCAGCAACTGCAGGCCATGGGTATGGCTTTTCTCCGGGTGGAACTGCACGGCAAAACGCGAACCTTCAGCCAGCGCCGCAGCGAAATCGACACCATAGTGGCCACCACCGACCACCTGCCGCGCGTTGCTGGCGGCGATGTAGTAGCTGTGCACGAAGTAGAAACGCGCCAGGTCCGGAATGTCGTGCCACAGCGGATGACTCACCGCCTGCTTCACTTCATTCCAGCCCATGTGCGGGACTTTCAGGTGCTCGCCGTCTTCGTGCAAATCCTTGCCGAAAAACTTCACCGCGCCCGGAAACAGGCCGATGCAGTCGACGCCATCGTTCTCTTCACTGCTGTCGAGCAAGGCTTGCATGCCGACGCAGATGCCGAGGAACGGGCGATCCTGGCTGACTTCTCGCACCAGCGAGTCGAAGCCCAGGCGACGGATCTCCGCCATGCAATCGCGAATCGCGCCAACACCGGGAAACACCACCCGGTCGGCTTCGCGAATCACATCGGCATCGCTGGTGATCAGAACCTTGCCGGCACCGACGTGCTCGAGGGCCTTGGCCACCGAGTGCAGGTTGCCCATGCCGTAATCGATTACCGCGACCGTCTGCATTACAGCACGCCTTTGGTCGAAGGCATCTGACCGGCCATGCGGTCGTCCAGCTCTACAGCCATGCGCAGTGCGCGGCCGAAAGCCTTGAACACGGTTTCGATCTGGTGGTGAGTGTTGTGCCCACGCAGGTTGTCGATGTGCAGCGTGACGTTGGCGTGGTTGACGAAGCCCTGGAAGAATTCTTGGAACAGGTCAACGTCGAAACCGCCGACGGTGGCGCGGGTGTAGGGAACATGCATCTGCAGGCCAGGACGGCCGGAGAAATCGATCACCACACGGGACAGCGCTTCATCGAGCGGCACGTAGGCGTGACCGTAGCGACGGATGCCTTTCTTGTCGCCGATGGCTTTGGTGAACGCTTGACCGAGGGTGATACCGACGTCTTCCACGGTGTGGTGGTCGTCGATATGCAGGTCGCCCTTGCTGACGATATCCAGGTCGATCAGCCCGTGACGGGCGATCTGGTCCAGCATGTGCTCAAGAAAAGGAACACCGATATCAAATCGGGCCTTTCCGGTGCCATCCAGGTTGATCGAGGCTTTAATCTGGGTTTCCAGAGTGTCGCGCTCGACTGACGCCATACGTTCGGCCATCACCAGCTCCGCAAATCATTGGGCGAAAAAGGCAGCCATTATAGGCGCGCGGGCGGGAAACAGAAACATGAGAGGTGATATGACTGACGGAGTGATTTCGGGGGTTTGGCGGGTAGACATGTCCATACAAGCGCTTCAGCGGGAACACAAAACAAATGTG
>JALYPE010000245.1 GCA_030856525.1 Pseudomonadota bacterium
GGGCAAGGATGGCTCAAATTACGGATTTGACAAGCCGAGCGCTTGCTTGGTGGGCCTGGCGTGCCATTTGAGGCACGCCAGAAAGGCTTAAAGGGTCGAGAGAAAGGTGCTGTTATTGGCTTGCCATTCGGTGATGTCGAGGCGAATGCGGTTCTTGTCGAGCTTGCCGACACTGGTCTTGGGAATTTCCGTAACAAGGGCAATCTGGCTCGGGATCGCCCACTTGCTCAGGTGCCCCAGTTCGACAAACGGCTTGAGGTGTTCCTTGAGTTCCTTGGCCCCGACTTCATGGCCCTCGCGGATCACCAGCAGGGCAAACGGTCGCTCGCCCCACTGCGGATCGGCGATACCCACCACTGCTACTTCGCGTACCGCCGGGTGCCGGCTGATCAGGTCTTCGAGGTCCAGCGAGGAGATCCATTCGCCACCAGTCTTGATGACGTCCTTGATACGGTCGCGAATGTCGATCACGCCCATGGTGTCCAGAGTCGCCACGTCCCCGGTGTGCAGCCAGCCCCCGGCCCAGAGTTCTGCGCCCTTTTGCGGCTCGTTGAAATAACCCTCGGTGAGCCACGGTGCTCGCAGTACCAGCTCGCCCTGCGTCTCGCCATCGGCCGGCAGGAAGTTGCCGTTTGCATCGACAATCGCCGCCTCGACCAACGGCCCCGGCACGCCGGCCTTGATTCGATAGGTTGTGCGTTCGTCTTCGGTACCCGCCATGAGCTCATCGTTCAGGTGTGCGCAAGACACCAGAGGCCCGGTTTCCGACATGCCGTACGCAGCGGTCAACTGAATGCCCTTGGCCTTGGCCGCGTCATACAAGGCGCGATTCAGCGCGCTGCCGCCGATGACAATTTTCCAGCCACCGAAATCGGCGGTCTGCGCAGCCTTGGCGTTGAGGACCATCTGCAGAATGGTGGGTACGCAGTGCGAGAAAGTGACCTTTTCGTTGCGCCACAACTCCACGAGATATTCCGGATCGTAGCGCCCGGGATAAACCTGTTTGAGCCCGAGCATGGTCGCTACATACGGCAGGCCCCACGCGTGCACGTGGAACATCGGCGTGATCGGCATGTAGACGTCGTTGGTTCCGAGCAGCCGAACGCTGTCGATCGAGCCCATGATGGTCGACACGCCCATGGTGTGCAGAACCAGCTGCCGATGGGTGAAATAGACGCCCTTGGGGTTGCCGGTGGTGCCGGTGGTATAGAACGTGGTCGCAACGGAATTTTCGTCGAAATCCTGAAAGTCGTAGTGCGGACTCGCGGCGGCCAGCAACTGTTCGTATTCGCCGACAAGGTTCGGCAGGTCGGCGGTTTTTTCCGGCAGATCGGTCAGCAGCAGGGTTTTGTCGACCGTGGTCAGGTGCCCCGCAATCGCGTTGTACAAGCCGACGAACTCGCTGTTGACCAGCACGAAGCGGTCTGCGGCGTGGTTCATGGTGTAGAGGATCTGTTCCGGCGAAAGACGCACGTTGATGGTGTGAATCACCGCGCCGATCATCGGGATGGCGAACATGCATTCCAGATAACGGTGGCTGTCCCAGTCCATCACCGCCACGGTATCCCCAGCCTTGACGCCGGCAGCCGTGAGCACATTGGCCAGCCGCGCCACCCTTTCAATCAGGGTCGGGTAGCTATAACGCAACTGGTCGCGATAAACGATCTCGCGGGTTTTCTCGTAGCGCGCGCCGGACATCAGCAGGCGCTTGATCAGCAGCGGGTACTGGTAAGCGCCTTCGGCTGGGGGGATAACGCGAGTCTGCAACATAAGAATCCCTTTTCTGACTGCACGGTCGTGGCTAAAAGCAAGCACTGTAGTGCCCTTGTTCTCCGACCAAATCAGCCGAAGGAATGATTTCACCACAGGCTCAAATACTAGCTTTGCGCCACTATTCAAGACCTCCGACGGGCAGGCTTATTGGCCGTGGCGGGCAACTTGCAATGGAAGCGACCACAGGTTTCGTGCGAGCCTATGCATCTTTATCGACACAATGACAACGATGAATACAGAAGTAACCGCCCCTCTGGATCGCCCCGGCAAACAAGTACCCCTGGTTTCCATCGTGGCCCCTTGTTACAACGCGGAAAAATACCTGCAAGAAGCGATCGACAGCATCTTCGCTCAGAATTACCCGAATTTTGAGGTCATCATCGTCGATGATGGCTCCAGCGATAAAAGCGTCGCGCTGCTCAGACAGCTGCAGCAAACTCATGATTTCCAGCTGTACTCACAAGCCAATCAAGGCGTAAGTGCAGCACTCAACCACGGCTTGCGTTACGCCAAAGGCGACTACGTTTCGACGCCGGACCTGGACGACATCATGCTGCCCGACTCGCTGCAACTCAGGGTAAATTACCTGGAACAGCACCCGAAGGTTGGCTGTGTAGGTGCACTGATTATCTACATGGACTGCGATGGCAACGCCATCAAGCAGCAGCAGCGCGATGAGATCCGCACCTATGATTTCGATCAGATTCTCAGCGGCGCTGTGGTGATCGGCGCACCGGTAGCGTTGTACCGCATGAGTGCAATGCGCAGTGCCGGCTTCTATGCACCAACCTTGCGGGTCCAGGACTTTCAAATGACCCTGCGGATCGCCCGGCAGGGGTACGAAGTGCATGAGTTGCCAGTGTGCGTGACGCGCTATCGCCGGCATGCCAACAACCTGTCCAGAAATTACAAGGTGTTGCTACAGGCGGACCTTGCGGCCATCGCACCCTACGTCGATCATCCGGCGTACCAGAGCGCACGCACCCGACTGGTGAACAAGGCTCTCAAGTACGCGGTAGTCGAAGACAAGAAAGAGGCCTGGAAGCTGTTGCGCTCCATTCCCTGGCGCCAATTGAACCGAACCAGTTTCCGTCGTATGAAACGCCTGATGCTGCATCGCTGAACGCGCCCTTCCCGTTTCTCCAGGCCCTGCCATGAAATTTCTCGAAAAACTCAAAGAACGAAAAGTCAGAAAACATCTCAAGCGCCTGGAAAAACTGCAGCGCGCTCCGGAAAAAATCCGCCTGCGTTACCCTCGTTATGAGATCGGCGTGGGGACCTACGGCATTCCCGAGGTCATGGAGTTCGGCGACGATACGATCCTCAAGGTCGGCTCCTACACCTCGATTGCAGACGGCGTGCGAATTCTGCTCGGTGGCGGACATCGCACCGACTGGGTCAGCACCTACCCGTTCCCGTTGATGATTGACGAGGCCCGGGACATACCTGGCTGCAGCCCGACCAAGGGCGATGTGGTGATCGGCAGCGATTGCTGGATCTGCGCCAACGTGATGATCCTGTCCGGTGTCACCATCGGCCACGGCGCGGTAGTCGCAGCCGGGGCCGTAGTGACCCGCGATGTCGAACCCTATTCAATTGTCGGCGGCAACCCCAGCCGCCATATTCGCTGGCGCTTCGAAGAAGATGTGCGCCAGCAACTGTTGGCGTCCGCCTGGTGGAACTGGCCCATGGAAGAGGTCAAGACGGCGTCGCGCATTCTGTGCAGCAGTGACATGGACGGGTTTCTGGAGTACGTCCGCCAGCGCCAGGCGAATCAGCCCGGGTAATGGTTTGGCCGCGACACTGGCATCGCGGCCTTCTTCCGTCGCCTCAATGCATTTCGGTAAATGCGATTTTCACACCCAGCGCAATCAGTACGGCGCCCATAGTCCGGTCGAACCAGTGGCCCATGCGCGCGAAACCGGCGCGCACGCGTTGCTGGCTGAACAGCATCGCCACAAGGCAGAACCACACCGCAGTGGCGACCGCCAGATATA
>JALYPE010000684.1 GCA_030856525.1 Pseudomonadota bacterium
GTCCGGTGATGCTGATCGGTTTGCAGGCACTGGAACTGGCGCCGAAGAAAGCCGCCGGCACCGCTGCGGGTTTCACGGGCCTGTTCGGTTATCTGGGCGGATCGGTCGCGGCCAGTGCGGCCATGGGCTACACCGTGGACCACTTCGGCTGGGATGGCGGTTTCGTGCTGCTGATCGGCGCGTGTCTGCTGGCGATGGCGTTTCTTGCGCCAACCCTGTGGCACAAGCAAGTCGCCAGTCAAAGCCGGGAAGCGGTTGCCTGATCGACCTGTGATTGGCAGCGCTTGAGCCGCGCCTCCAGATTCCGGTCTGGCATGGCGTGGCTACGCAGGGCGTTGGCGGTCTGCTCGACATAATCGCGAGTGGTGCCGTAACGCCCGCAAGCGTTTTCGAATACGTGACTCAGCACATGATCCGGCAAGTTGCCGGCATAGCTGGGCAGATGCCGCTCCAGGACAAATCCCAACGCCTGAACCTGGCTGCCATCTTCGAGACGGCAGTTGAGCCAGTGTGGGCGATAGGATGGAAACGGCATTTCGCGCTGCCACAGTGCGTAAAGCGATGCGTCGAGTTGTTCTTCGGGCAGGCGATAAGCAAAACCGCTACATGAGCCGCCGCGATCCAGACCAAAAACCAACCCTGGCACTTCCGGCGTGCCGCGATGTTCGTGGGACCACAGGTACAAACCGCGATGGTAGCCATGCACCCGACCGCGCATCCGCTCCACAGCCGCGCATTCCGGGCGCCAGATCAGTGAGCCGTAAGCGAAGAGCCAGACCGGCCCGCCTTTGTGGCGCGCCATGGTCGACTGCATCGAGCCGAGCAATTGTTCTTGCGTAAGCTGCGGCCCCAGATCGAGCCGCGGAGGGTAAGCGAGATTCAATAAAGACGATTCGATAGCGCTCATGGCGATTAGCGTTCAGCTCCCCGCGAATAATGAATTACTTAATAGAACGCACCGCTGAAACAATAAGGCACATATGTTTTCAGGCAATTTAAGTGCCATGGCACAGTTATTTAATTGATACCTGATTTAGATATAACTTACCGGCATTTATATGAATTTATAAATACCGATCGGCTATATGGGGAGTTATATGCCTGTAGGCGCGAGCTTGGTCGCGATGGTCGTTAACGATTACGCGGGGAGTCAGGATTTATTGCGTCGCTCTTGAGTCCATCGCGAGCAAGCTCGCTCCTACAGGGACACGATCAGGGCGCTGGATCGTGGCTCAAGATCGAGGCTCAAGAGCGAGGCTCAAGAGCGGGGCGCATAGGCAAAGACGTCGGCGCGCATTTGATGGGCGTCCATGCCTGCGTCGACCAAGGCGTCCAAGGTGCCGTAGACCATCGCCGGGGAGCCGCTGGCATAGACATGCAACGCTTTCAGGTCAGGGAAATCCTCGCAGACCGCCTGGTGCAGCATGCCGCAGCGCCCTTCCCAGCCGCACTGGTCACTGACGACTTTGTGCAAGAACAGATTGGGCAACTTCAGCCACTCGTCCCAATGCTCGATCTCGTAAAAATCTTCCGGGCGACGCACACCCCAGTACAGGTGCACCGGGTGTTTGAAGCCTGCAGCGCGGCAATGTTCGATCAGGCCGTGGACCTGCCCCATGCCGGTCCCTGCTGCAATCAGCACCAGAGGACCGTCCGGCAGCTCCGCCAGATGCGTATCGCCGAACGGCATCTCGATGCGCACCAGTGGGTTGCGCTGGAGCTGTTCAATGAGACTTAACGCACTGCTTTCGCGCGCCAGCACATGGATTTCCAGGTCGCGCCCCGCGTGCGGTGCGGAGGCCAGGGAGAACGCGGATTTCTCCCCACTCTCCCGTTCGATCATCAGGTACTGACCGGCGTGATAACGCGGCGGCTTGCCGGCCGGGGCTCGCAGATGCACACGGAACGTGTCGCCGCCAACGTCTCTGCACTCAATGACCTGACACGACATGCCGCGCACCGGCAATTCTCCCAGCGAAAGCACGCCGTCCCACAGCACGATGCAGTCTTCCAGCGGCTCTGCTATGCAAGTGTAGAACTCGCCATGGTCGCGCACAGTGCCGGACTGTTCGACCCGCCCTTTGACCAGCAGCGCCGCGCACACATGGCAATTGCCGTTGCGGCAGCTTTGCGGGCAGTCGTAGCCCAGACGCCGAGCGCCATCGAGAATCCGCTCGCCAGGTTCGATTTCAAGCACTGCTCCGGAGGGCTGCAAGGTTACGCGCATCAATCTATTCCTAACTGATTCCAGATGTCATCGATCCGTCGGGTAACGGCTTCATCCTTGACGATGACCCGGCCCCATTCGCGCGTGGTTTCACCTGGCCACTTATGCGTGGCATCAAGGCCCATTTTCGAGCCCAGGCCCGACACCGGCGAGGCGAAGTCGAGGTAGTCGATCGGCGTGTTGTCGATCATCACCGTGTCGCGCTTGGGGTCCATGCGCGTAGTGATCGCCCAGACCACGTCATTCCAGTCCCGCGCGTTGATATCGTCGTCAGTGACAATAACGAACTTGGTGTACATGAACTGTCGCAAAAACGACCAGACACCGAGCATTACCCGCTTGGCGTGGCCGGGATACGACTTTTTCATGGTCACGATGGCCATGCGGTACGAGCAACCTTCGGGCGGCAGGTAGAAGTCGGTGATCTCAGGAAACTGCTTCTGCAGGATCGGCACGAACACTTCGTTCAACGCCACGCCGAGAATCGCCGGCTCATCTGGCGGACGGCCGGTGTAGGTGCTGTGATAGATCGGCTTGATCCGGTGGGTGATGCGCTCGACCGTGAACACCGGGAAGCTGTCGACTTCGTTGTAGTAACCGGTGTGGTCGCCGTACGGACCTTCGTCGGCCATCTCGCCCGGATGGATCACGCCTTCGAGGATGATCTCGGCAGTGGCCGGCACTTGCAGGTCGTTGCCGCGGCACTTCACCAGTTCGGTGCGATTGCCCCGCAGCAGACCCGCGAAGGCATATTCGGACAAGCTGTCCGGGACCGGGGTGACGGCGCCGAGGATCGTTGCCGGGTCGGCACCGAGTGCGACGGACACCGGGAACGGCTGCCCCGGATGCTTCTCGCACCACTCACGGAAATCCAGCGCGCCACCACGGTGGCTCAACCAACGCATGATGACCTTGTTGCGGCCGATCACTTGCTGGCGATAGATGCCGAGGTTCTGCCGGTCCTTGTTCGGACCTTTGGTGACGGTCAGGCCCCAGGTGATCAGCGGGCCGACGTCGCCGGGCCAGCAGGTCTGCACCGGCAGCATCGCCAGGTCGACGTCGTCGCCTTCGATGACCACTTCCTGGCAGACCGCGTCTTTGACGACTTTCGGCGCCATGGCAATGATCTTGCGGAAGATCGGCAGCTTCGACCAGGCGTCCTTCAACCCTTTCGGCGGCTCGGGCTCCTTGAGGAATGCCAGCAATTTGCCGATTTCGCGCAGCTCGCTGACCGCTTCGGCGCCCATGCCCATGGCCACCCGCTCGGGGGTGCCGAACAGGTTGCCGAGTACCGGGATGTCATAGCCGGTCGGGTTTTCGAACAGCAGTGCCGGGCCTTTGGCGCGCAGCGTGCGGTCGCAGACTTCCGTCATCTCCAGCACTGGAGACACGGGAATCTGGATGCGTTTCAACTCTCCGCGCTGCTCAAGTTGCTGCACGAAATCCCGAAGGTCCTTGAATTTCATTGAAGATGCCACCCCGAAAATAGGCGTACATCCTACCTGCTCTGACGGCCAAACAGCAGCCTGTCAGAGCGCAGCAGTGATCAATTGTGATTTGTCCCCGGCAGCACCGGGGCAAACAACGGGGTCTATCGGGCCCTGCCGATGCCCGACAGATGATCCAGTGGCGTGAAGGTTGTTACAGGAGCCATCGAATTTCATGCAAAAAAAAGCGCCCCGTGGGGGGCGCTGTTTTTGAAGCGGACTTCGTATTACTTGCGCTTCATCGACAAGAAGAACTCGTCGTTGGTCTTGGTCGTCTTCAGCTTGTCGACCAGGAACTCGATCGCGGCGATTTCGTCCATCGGGTGCAGCAGCTTGCGCAGGATCCACATGCGTTGCAACTCGTCGTCGGCCGTCAGCAACTCTTCGCGGCGAGTGCCGGAACGGTTGATGTTGATAGCCGGGAAGACGCGTTTTTCGGCGATGCGGCGATCCAGAGGCAGTTCCATGTTGCCGGTGCCTTTGAATTCCTCGTAGATCACTTCGTCCATCTTCGAGCCGGTTTCAACAAGCGCGGTGGCGATGATGGTCAGCGAGCCGCCTTCTTCGATGTTCCGCGCAGCGCCGAAGAAACGTTTCGGTTTCTCCAGGGCGTGGGCATCGACACCACCGGTGAGCACTTTGCCGGAGCTCGGGATCACGGTGTTGTAGGCGCGAGCCAGACGGGTGATGGAGTCGAGCAGGATCACTACGTCTTTCTTGTGTTCGACCAGGCGCTTGGCCTTCTCGATCACCATTTCGGCAACCTGCACGTGGCGGGTTGGCGGCTCGTCGAACGTGGAGGCAACCACTTCGCCGCGCACGGTGCGCTGCATTTCGGTTACTTCTTCCGGACGTTCGTCGATCAGCAGAACGATCAGGTGAACTTCAGGGTTGTTACGGGCGATGTTCGCTGCGATGTTTTGCAGCATGATCGTTTTACCGGCTTTCGGCGGAGCAACGATCAGACCGCGCTGGCCTTTGCCGATCGGGGCGCACAGGTCGATGACACGACCGGTCAAGTCTTCGGTGGAACCGTTGCCGGCTTCCATCTTCATGCGCACGGTCGGGAACAGCGGGGTCAGGTTCTCGAAGAGAATCTTGTTTTTCGCGTTCTCGGGACGATCGTAGTTGATCGTGTCGACCTTGAGCAGTGCGAAATAACGCTCGCCTTCCTTGGGAGGGCGGATCTTGCCGACGATGGTGTCACCGGTGCGCAAGTTGAAGCGACGGATCTGGCTCGGCGAGACGTAGATGTCATCAGGGCCGGCCAGATAGGAAGCGTCAGCGGAGCGGAGGAAGCCGAAGCCGTCCTGGAGAATCTCCAGCACGCCATCACCGGAGATTTCCTCGCCGCTTTTCGCGTGCTTCTTGAGCAGGGAGAAAATCACGTCCTGCTTGCGCGAACGGGCCATATTTTCTATGCCCATCTGTTCGGCCAATTCGAGCAGTTCGGTAATCGGCTTTTGCTTGAGTTCAGTCAGATTCATATAGGAATGACGTAATCATTTATGGAGGGGGAAATTAAGCTTTTGGCTTAATGAGGCCGCGCCGCAGAGAAGGCGACAGGATCGCGAACTAATTCGAAAAGGAGTGCGTCGGCGACGGCTAGCAGGGGGCATTGGAGAAACCAGTGCGGGGCCGAATGTACCACCTGAGTTTCGGAGCGTCTAGCCCTCGATAACGAAAAAGCCCCGCAATATGCGGGGCCTTTTTTCGGACACTTTACATCAACGCTTAGATGTTGGCGTCGAGGAAAGCAGCCAGTTGCGACTTCGACAGTGCGCCGACCTTGGTCGCTTCAACGTTGCCGTTCTTGAACAGCATCAGCGTCGGGATACCACGCACGCCGTGCTTGGCCGGGGTTTCCTGATTTTCGTCGATGTTCAGTTTGGCCACGGTCAGCTTGCCTTTGTAAGTCTCGGCAATCTCGTCCAGGACAGGAGCGATCATTTTGCAAGGGCCGCACCATTCAGCCCAGTAGTCGACCAGTACAGCGCCTTCGGCCTTGAGTACATCGGCCTCGAAGCTAGCGTCGCTAACGTGTTTGATAAGATCGCTGCTCATGGAAGTCTCCAGGTTGTAAGCAAAAAAACGTGGCCCATCATAGCTGCCCTTCCCCGGTTCAGGAAGCCGCAGATGATTGAGTCTCGCTATGGTGACGGACGAATTTGGGTATAGCTCAATTCGAGCACAGCCGGGACGGCATGCAGGACGATGCACTGTCAGGGTGCACGCCCCTCCCCGGTTTTTCGCGAGGTTGTTTTTGCGCCAACCCAGTGAAACCGTGGCTCGTAGCATGCTAAACCGCTGTTGGCACAGCCCGTGCTCTATCGAATCGCAGCCATCAATTATCAACCGATTCGGAGTTCCGCCATGACCAAGCGCTACAGCGCCCTTCTCGCCACCCTGTTCACCAGCCTGATGCTGAGCCAGGCGCCCGCTCACGCCGATGGTCTGGACGAAGTGGTCAAGCGCGGCGTGCTCAAAGTCGCGGTGCCGCAGGACTTCCCGCCGTTCGGCTCGGTCGGCCCGGACATGAAGCCACGTGGCCTCGATATCGACACTGCGAAGCTGCTGGCCGACCAACTCAAGGTCAAACTCGAGCTGACCCCGGTCAACAGTACCAACCGCATCCCGTTTCTGACCACCGGCAAGGTGGACTTGGTCATTTCCAGCCTGGGCAAAAATGCCGAACGCGAGAAAGTCATCGATTTCTCGAGCGCCTACGCCCCGTTCTACCTCGCGGTATTCGGCCCGCCAGACGCCGCTATCAACAGCCTCGATGACCTCAAAGGCAAAACCATCAGCGTCACCCGTGGCGCCATCGAAGACATCGAGCTGAGCAAAGTGGCGCCCGAGGGCGTGACCATCAAGCGCTTCGAAGACAACAACTCGACCATCGCCGCCTACATCGCCGGTCAGGTCGACCTGATCGCCAGCGGTAACGTGGTGATGGTGGCGATCACCGAGAAAAATCCGAAGCGCGTGCCGGCGCTGAAAGTGAAGCTCAAGGATTCACCGGTTTACGTCGGCGTGAATAAAAACGAGCCGGCGCTGCTGGGCAAGGTCAATCAGATCCTCGCCACCGCCAAGACCGACGGCGCGCTGGAGAAGAACTCGCAAACCTGGCTGAAAGAGCCGCTGCCGGCCGATTTGTGATCGCCGGGAGGGAGAGGGACCATGGCTTATCAGTTCGATTTTCTACCGGTGGTGCAGAACACCGATCTGCTCTTGCGCGGTGCGCTGTTCACCCTTGAATTGACGGCCATCGGCGCAGTACTCGGCGTCGGCCTGGGCATTATCGGCGCGCTGGTGCGGGCGTGGAACATTCGCCCGTTCGCGGCGATATTCGGGGTCTATGTCGAGCTGATTCGCAACACGCCGTTCCTGGTGCAGTTGTTTTTCATCTTCTTCGGCTTACCGTCCCTGGGCGTGCAGATTTCCGAATGGCAGGCTGCGGTGCTGGCAATGGTGATCAACCTCGGCGCGTACTCGACCGAAATCATTCGCGCGGGCGTTCAAGCGATCCCGCGCGGTCAGCTCGAAGCCGCTGCAGCGCTGGCGATGACTCGCTTTGAAACCTTCCGCCACGTGGTCCTGCTGCCGGCGCTGGGCAAAGTGTGGCCTGCGTTGAGCAGCCAGATCATCATCGTCATGCTCGGCTCAGCGGTCTGCTCGCAGATCGCCACGGAAGAGTTGAGCTTCGCTGCCAACTTCATTCAGTCGCGCAACTTCCGTGCGTTTGAAACCTACGCCCTGACCACGCTGGTCTATTTGTGCATGGCGCTGATGATCCGCCAGTTGCTGAACTGGATCGGCCGCCGCTACATCGCCCGGAGCAGCCAATGAGCGATTTCACTTTCTGGGACGTCCTGCGCAACCTGCTCACAGGCCTGCAATGGACGCTGGCATTGTCGCTGGTGGCGTTCATCGGCGGCGGGTTGATCGGCTTGCTGATCATGGTGCTGCGCATTTCGCAAAAAGCCTTGCCGCGTAACTTCGCCCGCACCTACATCGAACTGTTTCAGGGCACGCCTTTGCTGATGCAGCTGTTTCTGGTGTTCTTCGGCGTGGCGTTGGCCGGGGTGGAGATTTCGCCGTGGATGGCGGCGGCGGTTGCCCTGACGCTGTTTACCAGCGCCTATCTGGCGGAGATCTGGCGCGGCTGCGTCGAGTCGATCCCGCACGGCCAGTGGGAAGCGTCGTCGAGCCTGGCGCTCAATCCGCTGGAACAACTGCGCTACGTGATCCTGCCGCAGGCGCTGCGCATCGCTGTGGCACCAACCGTGGGCTTTTCGGTGCAAGTGGTCAAAGGCACCGCCGTCACCTCAATCATCGGTTTCACCGAGCTGACCAAGACCGGCAGCATGCTCGCCAACGCGACGTTCGAACCGTTCATGGTCTACGGCCTCGTCGCCCTAGGCTACTTCCTGCTTTGCTACCCCTTGTCGCTCAGTGCGCGCTACCTGGAAAGGAGACTGCATGCCCCTGCTTAGAATTTCCGCCCTGCATAAGTACTACGGCGATCATCATGTGCTCAAGGGCATCGACCTGAGCGTTGAGGAAGGTCAGGTGGTGGCCATCATCGGCCGCAGCGGCTCGGGCAAATCCACCCTGCTGCGCACGCTTAACGGTCTGGAGTCGATCAACGACGGCGTGATCGAAGTCGACGGTGAATACCTCGATGCCGCACGCGCCGACCTGCGCACCTTGCGCCAGAAAGTCGGGATGGTGTTCCAGCAGTTCAATCTGTTCCCGCACCTGACCGTGGGTGAAAACGTGATGCTCGCGCCACAGGTTGTGCAGAAGGTCCCCAAGGCCAGAGCGGCAGAACTGGCGCGAGAGATGCTCGAACGTGTGGGCCTGGGGGAGAAGTTTGATGCTTTTCCCGATCGTCTCTCCGGTGGGCAGCAACAACGCGTGGCGATTGCCCGCGCGCTGGCGATGTCGCCGAAGGTATTGCTGTGCGACGAGATCACTTCGGCGCTGGACCCGGAATTGGTCAACGAGGTGCTGAGTGTGGTTCGCCAACTGGCCAGGGAAGGCATGACGCTTATCATGGTCACCCACGAAATGCGCTTTGCGCGGGAGGTTGGGGACAAGTTGGTGTTCATGCATCAGGGCAAGGTGCATGAGGTGGGTGACCCAAAGGTGCTGTTCGCGCGACCGCAGACGGCGGAGCTGGCGAATTTTATTGGCACTGTCGAAGCCAGCGGTTAGCTCCCTGTGGCGAGGGGGTTTACCCCCGTTCGGCTGCGCAGCAGTCGTAAACCC
>JALYPE010000287.1 GCA_030856525.1 Pseudomonadota bacterium
ATCCATCACCGCACTTTCGGTAACTTCCAGCTCCAGGAACGAGGGCTCCAGCCCGGTATCGTGCAGCACCTGCGCTACATGCTGATACAGCTCACGGCGGGCGAACAGGCGCGACGAAACATTCACCGCAACAAACGACAACACCACGCCGGCCTGCTGCCACTCACACATCTGCTGACAAGCCTGACGCATCACCCAGGCATCGATCTCGGCAATCAATCCGGTGCGTTCGGCGATGGGGATGAATTCGGCAGGCGACACCAATCCACGGTGCGGGTGCTCCCAGCGTACCAACGTCTCGACGCCGATCAGGCGGCAAGTCTTCAAGTCATGTACCGGCTGGAAATACACGCGCAATTCATCCTGCTCGAGTGCACGGCGCAATTCGAACGTAGTCTCCACCCGTTGCTGCGCGTGAGCGGTCAGCTCCTCGGTGTAAAGCGCATAGCCGTTGCGCCCCGTGCTTTTCGCCTTGAATAGCGCCGAGTCTGCGTTGCGCAGCAGCTGTTCGGCATTTAACGCGTCGCCGGGGAACTGGCTGATGCCAATGCTGGCATTGATGAACAGTGAATGGCCCTCAATTTCAAACGACTTCTTGAGGGCGTCGAGAATGCGCTGCGCCAACGCTGGGGCATGCCCCAGTTGCGGGCAACTTTCGGCGAGTACGGCAAACTCGTCGCCACTCAGGCGCGCGAGGGTTACGCCGGGGTCGAACAGCGCGGTCAGGCGCTCGGCAACCGCTTTGAGCAGCTGGTCGCCAATGGTGTGGCCGAGGCTGTCGTTAATCATTTTGAAGTGGTCGAGATCGGCCAGCAGCAGCGCGCAGCTGCGCTTGTGGACCTGCGCCGAGGCCAGTGCCTGCTCGGCCCGGTCGGTGAACAACAGACGATTGGGCAGATCAGTCAGCGGGTCGTGATGGGCCAGGTGTTTGAGTTCGTACTCTGAGTCCTTGATCGCGCTGATGTCGGAAAAAACGGCGACATAATGACTGACGTGCCCTTGGTCGTCATGAATCACGCGGATGGTCTGCCATTGCGGGTAAATCTCGCCGCATTTACGGCGATTCCAGATTTCCCCGCTCCATTCGCCGCCATTGTCCAGTGTCGTGAACATCGCCTGATAGAACGCTGGAGGGTGATGCCCTGATTTGAACACGCTGGGTTTCTGGCCGAGGACTTCCGGACTCTGGTAGCCGGTGATCTGGATGAACGCCCGGTTGACGTGGACAATCACGCCGTTTTTATCAGTCACCAGCACCCCTTCACGGGTGCAATCGAATACGGCGGCGGCCTGGCGCAAACGCTCGCGCTCGTCAGCCCGGTCCAGCCATCCCGCATCGACTTCAAGGAAACGAAACAAACGCGCTCGAGTCAGATAGATCAGCCCGGCAGTGAGCACCACCCAGGCATAACCGTTGATCAGTTGCCAGCGCAACAGCTCACGGGAGCTATCGAAGAAACTGTTCATTGCATGGCCACTGAATTGCAGCCAAATGACGGAAATCAACAAATAAAGCAGCGCTGCTCGCAAAGCAGCGCGTTTAGAGGCAGACATACGGCAGCCCATGTCCTTAAAAAAAAAACGGGATTATAGAGTAAAGAAACATTCAGCCACTCTTATCTGAAAGGGTGACTGGTTTTATCTGTGAGCTCAGTGATAATGCATCGGCTGTTCTACACTTTTTGAGGGCCCAATAGCCTATGTGGTACGAAGGTTTTCTCGGCTTGTCGCCGTGGTCACTGGTGGCAGTCACCTTGCTCATGACCCACGTCACGATTATCGGCGTCACGGTTTATCTGCATCGCTATTCAGCCCATCGCTCGCTTGAGCTGCATGCCGGCCTGAAACATTTTTTCCGCTTCTGGCTGTGGTTGACCACGGCGCAGAACACCCGCGAGTGGACCGCCATCCACCGCAAGCATCACGCCAAATGCGAAACCGTCGATGACCCGCACAGCCCGGTCATCAAAGGTTTGTCCACGGTCCTGCGCAAAGGAGCCGAGCTGTATCGCTCCGAGGCAGAGAACCCTGAGACCCTGCGCATCTACGGCAAGAACTGCCCGGAAGACTGGATCGAGCGCAACCTCTACAGCCGTTTTCCGTTGCTCGGCATCGCGATCATGGGCGTTATCGATCTGCTGCTGTTCGGCACCATCGGTATCACCATCTGGGCTATTCAGATGATGTGGATTCCGGTCTGGGCCGCCGGCGTGGTCAATGGCCTGGGCCATGCCATCGGCTATCGCAATTTCGAATGCCGCGATGCGGCCACCAATCTGGTGCCGTGGGGCATCCTGATCGGCGGCGAAGAACTGCATAACAACCATCACACCTATCCGAATTCGGCAAAACTGTCGGTGAAAAAATGGGAGTTCGACCTCGGCTGGGCGTGGATCCAGGTCTTCAGCTTCCTCGGCCTGGCCAAGGTTCAGCGGGTTGCACCTATTGCCCATCGGGTTGAAGGTAAGGGGAGCCTGGACATGGACACTGCCATGGCGATCCTCAACAACCGTTTCCAGATCATGGCTCAGTACCGCAAACTGGTTATCGCGCCGCTGGTCAAACAGGAACTGGAGAAGGTCGATCACTCGGTCCGTCACCAGTTTCACCGAGCCAAACGCCTGCTCTCACGAGAGACCAGCCTGCTGGATGACAAGCACCATCTGCGCATCCAGACCATGCTGGAGCACAGTCACGCGCTGAAGGTCATTTACGAAAAGCGCCTGGCTTTGCAGCAGATCTGGCTCAAGACCAGCACCAATGGTCACGACATGCTTGCCGCGATCAAGGACTGGATCCAGGAAGCCGAAGCCAGCGGTATTCAATCCCTTCGCGACTTCGCCGACCAGTTGAAAACCTACTCGCTGCGGCCGGCTGCAGTCTGACGCCGTTGATCGGTGCGCCCCGCACAGGGGCGCCCCGTTCAGGAACTTCGTTACAAATCGCCTATCTCAAAGACACTTCGCCACCACGGCGGGCTTTGCTGTAGCCGCTGTCGAATGAGCGGCACATCCTTTGAGATTTGTGTCGATGGTCAACAAGAACCCGCAAGACTCATCTTTACCCCAGTGGCCTGAAGCCGCACAAACCTTGATGGCGTTGATGCACGCCCAGGGTGAAGTGGCTCGCCTGAGTGAACGCGAACAGCTTTTCAGCTCCCTGCTGGTAAGCGTCAACGCGGTGCTTTGGGCGTTCAACTGGGAAACCCGTCAAATGATCTACGTCAGCCCCGCCTATGAGCGTATTTTTGGTCATTCCGTAGGTCAGTTGCTGTCGGACTACAACCAGTGGCGCGACAGTATTCACCCTGATGATCTGGACTACGCCGAGCGCAGTCTGGCCGAAGTGCTGGACAAAGGTGCCGTCGAAGACCGCGAGTATCGAATCATCGATGCCAACGGACAAATTCGCTGGCTCAGCGACAAGTGTTTCATCAACCGTCAGGCCGAACCAGGCAAACCGTTGATCATTGTCGGCATTGCCGAAGACATTACCGAAAAAAAGCACATGGAATCCGAGTTGCATCGACTGGCAACCACCGATGTGCTGACCCAAAGCAGCAATCGCCGGCATTTCTTCGACTGCGCGCATCGCGAATTCGACCACGCACGCCAGCACGGCACGCCCCTCGCCTTTTTGTTGCTGGACATCGATGATTTCAAGAAGATCAACGACACCTACGGCCATCCCGAGGGCGACAACGTGCTACAGCGGATCGCGGAAACGGGCCGCGAGACGTTGCGCCGTGGCGATGTGTTCGGGCGCATTGGGGGTGAGGAGTTTGCGGCGGTATTTCCAGGCTGCGCACCCGATATGGCGCTGCAAGTGGCCGAGCGACTGCAAAAGGAAATTCAGCGGTTGAGCTTCAGCCATGACGGCGAGCCATTCGGTATCACCGTCAGCCAGGGTCTCACCAGCCTCACTGCTGATGATGAAAACGTAGAAGCGCTGTTCGCTCGGGCGGATGCTGCGATGTATGAAGCCAAGCGTCAGGGAAAGAACCGGATTGTTGCTGTCTGAGCCGATAACTTTTTACTTTTTGCGTAGCCGCATCAACTCCGGAAGACCGATTTTCAGCAACCGGGCCGTGCGGCTCCTGGCCAGCTCTTCGATACCTTCATGCTCAGTCAGCAGTGCCAATTGTGCGGCCATGTTCATCACTAATGCCTCGCGCGAATACACCCCACCACCCAGCTGATACACCGCTGCAATCAGCTCACGCAACTCTAGCGGCAATCGCCAGCGCATGCGTAATTCCGAGCCGTAACCTGCGCCAAATTCGGCCAACGCGTTCCCGACTTCTTCCCGGTCATCCAGCTCGCCGCCTGCCTGCTTCCATTCCTGCAAACAACGCAGCAGGGCCAGATCGCCCAGTCGGTGCAGCATGCCTGCGCAATAACAACGATCCTGATCGAGATCCAGCAAACGCGCCAACTTTCGCGCATGTTCGGCAGTGTGCAGCGACAACTCCCAGTAACGCTCGGCGTAGTCCGCCAGGAAAGGATCGCTCAGACGCGCACTGCGCTTGAGCGCCAACCCCAGAATCAGATTCATGCTCTGCCCGGAGCCCAAGCGATGCAACGCTTGAGCCAATGTCTGCACTGCCTTCCCATGGTGCTGCGCAGCACTGTTGGCAGCCGCGACCAGCACAGCGGTGATCTGCGGATCGGAACGGGTCTCGTCGTGCAGCTTGGTCAAATCGAGGCCAGCAGGATTGAGGCTGCGCTGGACGGCCCGTTGCACGTCCATCATCAGCGGCGCACCGTCGGTGATTTCACGTCGACGCTCCAGGTAAACCGACAAGGTCATGCCCGGAGCCAGCGCTGGCACCTCACAGAAAACCTCCTCCCCCGCATTGAGCAGCAAGCCTTGCAAACGCTGCGTCAGGCTCTCCATGTTCAATGGTTTGGTGAGATACGCCGTGGGCGCCAAGGGCAAGGCTTCGCGCACGCTGGCGCTGTCGTTGCGGCTGCTCATCAGAATAAACGGCAATGGCGGACTGCGTTTGCGCTGGCGAACGCTGCGCAGAACATTCAAGCCATCCACGCCGGGCAATTCCCAATCAACGATGACCAGGTCATACGAATTTTCGGCCAACCGCGCCAGCGCTTCGTAGCCATCGGCGCACATGTCCAGCCGCGCGTCACAGCGCACATTGAGCAACACTTGTTTGAGCAGGTCGCGCGACCAGGGATCAGCCTCGGCAATCAATACTCGGGGTAAAGCAGGCAAAACAACGGCAGTCATGCAGCAAGCTCCCTCTCAATGTCTGCACCTTAGCCAATGCTGGCCATGCAAGACAGCACGAGTCTTTCCGGGATACAAAAAAAAACCCGCCGAAGCGGGTTTTTTGTAGATCAGCTCACACATTCACCGAGGCAATCAATCACAGCTCGGAGAAGCACTCTTCGATGATCGCCAGACCTTTGTCCAACTGCTCGTCCGGGGAAGTCAGCGGTACCAGTACGCGCAGAACGTTGCCGTAGGTGCCGCAGGACAGCAGGATCAGGCCCTTGTCACGCGCCTTGGCCACAACCGATGCAACGGCAGCAGCGTTCGGCTTGTGGCTGTCGCCGTCAACGAACAGCTCGACTGCGATCATCGCGCCCAAGGCACGCACTTCGCCGATCACCGGATACTTCGACTGAATGGCTTTGAGGCCAGTGACCAGACGCTCGCCGACTGCCTTGCAGCGGTCCAGCAAGTGCTCTTCTTCGAACACTTCCATCACAGCCAGGGCCGCGGCGCAAGCAATCGGGCTACCGGCATAAGTGCCGCCGAGGCCGCCTGGAGCGATGGCGTCCATGTATTCAGCCTTGCCACACACACCGGCCAACGGAAAGCCGCCAGCGATGGATTTGGCGAAGGTGGTCAGGTCAGCGCTAACGCCCATCTGTTCCATCGCGAAGAAAGTGCCGGTACGGCCAGCGCCGGTTTGCACTTCGTCAGCGATCAGCAGAATGCCGTGCTGGTC
>JALYPE010000298.1 GCA_030856525.1 Pseudomonadota bacterium
GGCTATCTGCACCTGCTGAGCCAGGTGGATGGTCGCTTCGTCGGCCGCGAACGCATCGACAGCGATGGCCTGCGCGCCCGACCGCTGGTGGTGGGTGACATGATTTATGTGTATGGCAACAGTGGCAAACTGGAAGCCCTGAGCATCAAGTAAAGGTTTGACTATGCTTGGGTTAAACCCCAAGCGGCTTCTGTAGGAGCGAGCTTGCTCGCGATGGACGTCAACGAATTCGGTGGCAGTCTGATTAAACGCGGTGTCATTGCGGTTTTCGCGAGCAAGCTCGCTCCTACAGGAAATGCCCCGAGCACCAGCCGCTGCCTCGCAGCGGCTTTTGTATTTTCTGAAATAACGAAGTGGAGAGCCGCATGGTTCCCGTAATCGCCCTGGTGGGCCGACCTAACGTCGGCAAGTCCACCTTGTTCAACCGCCTGACCAGGACGCGTGACGCCATCGTTGGCGACTTGTCCGGTCTGACCCGTGATCGCCAATACGGTGAGGCCAAGTGGCAAGGGCGTTCCTACATTCTGGTCGACACCGGCGGTATCTCCGGTGACGAGCACGGTATGGACGAAAAAATGGCCGAGCAGTCGCTGCTGGCCATTGAAGAAGCCGATGTGGTTTTGTTTCTGGTAGATGCCAAGGCCGGTTTCACCGCCGCCGACCAGATGATCGCCGAGCATTTGCGCAAACGTAACAAGCGTTCCTACGTGGTTGCCAACAAGGTCGACAACATCGACCCTGAAATGGCCCGCGCCGAGTTCGCCCCGTTGGGCATGGGCCACGCGATCCCGATCGCCGGCGCCCACGGTCGTGGCATCACGCAGATGCTCGAAATCGCCCTGAGCACCTTCCCGAAAGACGAAGAAGAGCCAGAAGACGGCGAAGAAGAGATCGTTGCTGAAGGCGAGGAAGCCAAGCGCATTCCTGGCCCGAGCGAAAAAGACGGGATCAAGATCGCCATCATCGGCCGCCCGAACGTCGGCAAGTCGACTTTGGTCAACCGTATGCTCGGTGAAGACCGGGTCATCGTGTATGACGAGCCCGGCACCACCCGCGACAGTATCTACATCCCGTTCGAGCGTAACGACGAGAAGTACACGCTGATCGACACCGCCGGTGTGCGCAAGCGCGGCAAGATCCACGAAGAAGTTGAAAAATTCTCCGTGGTCAAAACCCTGCAAGCCATCAAAGATGCCAACGTGGTGATCTTCGTGATGGACGCGCGCGAAGGCGTGGTGGATCACGACCTCAACCTGCTGGGCTTTGCCATTGAAGCGGGTCGTGCGCTGGTTATCGCGATCAACAAGTGGGACGGCATGACGCCGGGCGAGCGAGACTTCGTCAAGATCGAGCTGCAACGTCGCCTGTTCTTCGTCGACTACGCTGACATCCACTTCATCTCGGCCCTGCACGGCACGGGCGTGGGCAACCTCTACGCTTCCGTACAGAACTCGTTCAAGTCTGCGGTCACCCGCTGGCCAACCAACCGCCTGACCACGATTCTGGAAGATGCGGTTGGCGAACACGCGCCGCCGATGGTCAACAACCGCCGGATCAAGCTGCGTTATGCCCACTTGGGTGGCGCGAACCCGCCGATCATCGTGATTCACGGTAACCAGATCGAGAAGGTGCCGAAGTCTTACGTGCGTTATCTGGAAAACACTTACCGTCGTGTCTTGAAGCTGGTTGGTACGCCGATCCGCATCGAGTTCAAGGGCGGCGAGAACCCGTACGAAGGCAACAAGAACTCGCTCACCGACCGTCAGGTCAACAAGAAGCGTCGCATGATGTCGCACCACAAGAAGGCCGACAAAAAGCGCCGCGACAAGCGCTGAATTCTAGCCCGCATGCATGTGCGTGTGGGGCTTTTGTGGTGAGAGGATTTATTTGTTGCGAGGGGATTTACTGTAGTGAAGGGATTTGTTGTGGTGAGGGGATTTATCCCCGTTGGGTGGCGTAGCCGCCCCAAAAATCATCCCCGCGGTTTAATAAGATAAACCGGGGTTTAGTTTTTACGACTGCTGCGCAGCCGAACGGGGATAAATCCCCTCGCCACAGGAATCCCCTCACCACAGTCATCCCTCACCACAGGGTCATGTGGTGGTCATTACAAGAAGGGTGCCGGAAGGCGCCCTTTTTTTATGGTCGTCTGATGGGCTATCCTCGGGCTCTCCCGCGCCGCCGTTAGAGCCGGGTGTAGAGCAGGGAATCACCGATGATCACCAGTAAGCTGCCGAATGTCGGCATCACTATCTTCACGCAGATGTCTCAGCTCGCGGCGCAAACCGGCGCGATCAACCTGTCTCAGGGTTTCCCCGATTTCGATGCACCGCAGGCTCTATGCGATGCGGTCGGTCGGCATATTGCCAGCGGCCACAACCAATATTCACCGATGACCGGCCTGCCGGCGTTGCGTCAGCAGGTGTCGGCGAAGATTGCTCGCAGTTACGGCGTCAATGTTGACCCCGATAACGAAGTGACCATCACCCCCGGCGCAACCCAAGCGATTTTCTGCGCGATCCAGGCGGTTATCCACAGCGGCGACGAGGTGATCGTGTTCGATCCGTGCTACGACAGTTATGCACCGGCGACAGAGCTGGCCGGTGGTCGTTGCGTGCACGTGCAACTTGGCCTGAACGATTTCTCTATCGACTTCCAGAAGTTGGCCGACGCGATCACCCCGCGCACGAAGATGATCGTCCTCAATAGCCCGCACAACCCGAGCGGCGCCCTGATCAGCCGTGCCGAGCTGGACCGGCTGGCGGCGTTGATCCGTGATCGCGACATCTATCTGATCAGTGACGAAGTCTACGAACACCTCGTGTTTGACGGCGTCGCGCATGTCAGCGTGCTGAATCACGAGGAGCTGTATCAGCGCGCCTTCGTGGTCAGCTCGTTCGGCAAGACCTACCACGTCACCGGCTGGAAAACCGGCTACGTGGTCGCGCCACCGGCGCTGACAGCTGAACTGCGCAAGGTGCACCAGTACGTCAGCTTTTGCGGGGTGACGCCGCTGCAATATGCCTTGGCCGACTTCATGGCCGAGCACCCGGAGCACGTCGAGGAGCTGCCGGCGTTCTATCAGGCCAAGCGCGATCTGTTCTGCGATTTGCTGACCCCGTCGCGCTTCACCTTCGATCGCGTGGCAGGTACCTATTTCCAGTTGGTCGATTATTCGCAGATTTGCCCCGATCTCAACGACGTCGACATGGCGCTGTGGATGACGCGCGAACACGGCGTGGCAAGCATTCCGATTTCAGTGTTTTATCAGTCGCCGCCCGAAGGCCAGCGGCTGGTGCGGCTGTGCTTTGCCAAGCGCGAAGACACCCTGCGTGAAGCGGCGGAGAAACTATGCGTGATCTGAGTGCACTGCCCAATCTCAAACTTGCACTGATTCAGACGACACTGGTGTGGCATGACCGGCAGGCCAACCTCGAACATTTCGAATCGTTGCTGGAGCAGGCGCGCGGCGCTGATCTAATCATTCTGCCCGAGATGTTCACCACCGGGTTTTCGATGGAATCGCAGACGCTGGCCGAAGCTGAAAATGGCCCGACCAGCAAATGGCTGCGGGCACAGGCGGCGAAGCTGGACGCGGTGATCACCGGTAGCGTCATTGTGCAGGCCGCTGACGGCAGTCATCGCAATCGCTTGCTATGGGCGCGGCCGGACGGTGAGGTCTTGCACTACGACAAGCGCCACCTGTTCCGCATGGCTGGCGAACACAACCATTACACGCCGGGCGAGCGCCAGGTGCAGTTCGAGCTCAAGGGCTGGCGCGTGCGTCCGCTGATTTGCTACGACCTGCGTTTCCCGGTCTGGAGCCGCGATGCACAGGACACCGACCTGTTGCTTTACACGGCCAATTGGCCCGGTGCGCGGCGTCTGCACTGGAACCGTCTGCTACCGGCGCGGGCCATCGAAAATCTGTGCTACGTAGCGGCGGTGAATCGCATTGGCACGGACGGCAAGGGCTTCGCGTATACCGGCGACAGTCAGGTGCTGGATTTCCAGGGTGAAACATTGCTCAGCGCAGGGGAGGCGGACGGGGTGTTCGAGGTGGTTCTTGATGCGGCGGAACTGGCGGCATATCGCACCCGGTTCCCGGCGAATCTGGATGCGGATACGTTTGAGTTCACCTGAAATCCGGGTGGTTCGAAAAGATCGCAGCCTGCGGCAGCTCCTACAGGGGGAGCGCA